>DATJCF010000057.1:0-16306 GCA_035514935.1 Rhodanobacter sp.
CTGGTCAAGCCGTTCCATGTCGAGGAACTGCTGGCGCGCATCAATGCGCTGGTGCGTCGCGCCAGCGGCTGGTCCAAGCCGGTACTGGCCTGCGGCGTGATCAAGCTCGACACCACCGCCCAGACGGTGTCGGTGGAAAGCAAGCTGGTGGATCTGACCAGCTACGAATACAAGGTGCTGGAATACCTGATGCTGCATGCGGGCGAGCTGGTGTCCAAGGCCGACCTCACCGAGCATATCTACCAGCAGGATTTCGACCGCGACTCGAACGTGCTGGAAGTGTTCATTGGCCGCCTGCGCCGCAAGCTGGACCCGGAAGGCACCCTCAAACCCATCGAGACGGTACGTGGACGCGGATATCGCTTTGCCATCCCGCGCACCGACGGCGACGACGAATAACCCGGTGTCGCCGCGCCGCCCGCTGTCGCTGGCAGCGCGCGCGGCGATCGCCACCGGCTTCGCGCTGGCGGCGTTCCTGGGCATCGTCGGGCTGACCCTGTCGCAGGCCCAGTACCGGGCCGCGCGCAGCAGCCTGCAGGATCGGCTGCAGAATTTCGTGATCGCCTACCTGGCCGGCACCGAGGTGACCCGGTACGGCAAGGTGTTGTTGCCCGATTCCCCGCCCGATCCCAATTTCATGCGACCCGGCTCCGGCCTGTACGCGATGGCGCTGGGCGAGCATGGCTACCACTGGGAATCCTCGTCGGCGATCGGCCGCGATTTTCATTTCCTGAAGCCGCTGCAACCGGGCGAAAGCCAGTTCGTGGGTCCGGTCGATACGCGCATGGGCCGACTCTACTACTACGCCTACGGCGTGGCCTTCGACAGCTCGGACAACCGCTCGGTCAAGCTCACTTTCATGGTGGCGCAGACGGAGGACCAGTTCGAAGGCGAGAACGCGGTGTACCGGCGCACCCTGGTGATGTGGCTGGCGATCCTGGGCGTGATGCTGATCGTGCTGCAGATGCTGTTGCTGCGCTGGAGCCTCACCCCGCTGCGCAAGGTGGCCAACGACATGAGCCGGGTCGAGCGCGGCGACAGCGAACACCTGGACAGCCAGTATCCGCTGGAGTTGACCGGCCTCACGAACCGCATCAACGCCTTCATCGACAACGAACGCGAGCAGCGCACGCGCTATCGGCACACCCTGGCCGATCTGGCGCACAGCCTGAAAACGCCGCTGGCAGTGATCCGTTCGCAGTTGGAAACCACCGGCGAAGAGGCGGAGCGCCGCAGCGCCGTGCTCGACCAGGTGCGCCGGATGGACGAACTGGTGGCCTACCAGTTGTCCCGCGCAGCCACCTCCGGCCGGCAGACGTTCGCCAGTGCGGTACCGATCGCCGGCCATGCCGAGGATCTGGTGCAGAGCCTGGAAAAGGTCTACGCCGCCAAGAACGTCTTGTGCGAATTCGACATCGACGAAGGCGCCGTCTTCTACGGCGAGCAGGGCGACTTGCTGGAACTCCTCGGCAACCTGCTGGAGAACGCCTTCAAGTGGGCCAACCACCATGTGTTGCTGGTGGTGAAATCAGAGCCGCAGCCCGGCCGCCTGCGGCCGAACCTGGTGTTGAGCGTGGAAGACGACGGCCCCGGTATCGAGGAAGACAAGATCGACAAGGTCTTGCAGCGCGGCGTGCGCGGTGACGAGAGAGTGCAGGGCCACGGCATCGGGTTGTCCATCGTGCAGGACATCGTGCGGGCGTATCGCGGCGAGCTGGGCGTGGACCGTTCGCCGGAATTCGGTGGCGCCCGTTTCTGCGTGAAATTGACCCACGCCTGAGCGCGGCGGTGGCTTTCGCCTACTGGATCGAGCCCGGCAGCAGCGACTGCCAACCCAGGTGCGAACGACGACCGGAGGTGGATGGCGTGGCCGATCCCCCGCCGGAACGGTTGCTGTGCGTATCCGGCCGGTTGGTGTCGTTTCCGGCTGCTTCGTCGGTCGTCGGGCATTCGCGTGCGGGGCAGGCGCCATCCGTGTCCGCCACGATGCGCGTGCCACGGTCAGGCGACATGTGCACGCTGGTGGCGGGATCGGCCTGATCGGCGTGCACGGTCAGCGTGGCGCCGACGCCCGCCAACCCGACAACACAGCCAATGAACCAATGTTTTACATTCATGGCGACTCAAATCCTTGATCCGCATGCGAAGGTCCGGGATCGTGTCAGAAATGTTCGGACAGTGCCAGTGCCTTGAATAACTTGGATTTAACAACTGGATCTGCCGCTTCCTGAACTGTCCCGTTACTATCTGGGGAATGCGTATTCCTCTCTCCGTTTCTCGCCGATCCCACCGCCCCCGCGCCGCCATGAGCGGCGGTTTCTGATGGCGATCGAGGCGTTGCTGCCGCTGCTGGCCAGCGGGGAGACGGTGTCTGGCGTGGAACTGGCGGCGCGGGCCGGGTTGACCCGTGCGGCGATCTGGAAACAGATCGAAACGTTGCGCGCGCTCGGCCTGCCGGTGGAATCGGGCAGTGCCGGCTACAAGGTGCCGTGGCCGCTGCAGTTGCTGGATGCCGCGCGGATTCGTGCCGCCCTGGGTGCCGATCATGTCGCCGCCCTGGGCGGGCTCGCGGTGCACTGGCAACTCGATTCCACCTCCAGCGAGTTGCAGCGACGCATCGCCACCGCCGCGGACCTCAGCATGGTGTTTGCCGAAACCCAGAGTGCAGGGCGCGGTCGCCGCGGGCGTACGTGGTTGTCGCCGCCCGGACTCAATATCCATCTGTCCTGCCTGAAGCGTTTCGACGCCGGTTTTGCCGCCTTGTCCGGCCTTTCCCTCGCCGTCGGCGTGATGGTGCTGCGCGCGCTGGAGCGCCTTGGTATCGCGGGGGCCGCCCTGAAATGGCCCAACGACGTGCTCGCCACCGAAGGCAAGCTCGCCGGTGTGTTGGTGGAACTGAGCGGGGAATACCAGGGGCCGTGTGCGGCGGTGATCGGTGTGGGCCTCAACGTGCGTCTGACCCCACAATTGCGCCAGCAGGCGGGACAGCCGGTAGGCGATCTGGCTGCATTGGCTGATGGAACACCACCGGATCGCAACCGCGTGGCGGCCGCGCTGGTCGGTACGTTGGTCGACGGCCTGCAAGCGTTCGAGCGCGACGGCTTTGACGTCTTCGCGGCGGATTACGCGCGCTACGACCTGTTGCAGGGACAGCCACTCACGGTCAGCGGCGGCCAGGGGGAATTCGAGGGCATCGGTGACGGCGTGGACAGTCGCGGCGCCTTGCTGGTGCGCCTGCCGGACGGCGAAAGGCGCAAGGTCGACAGCGCCGACGTCTCGGTGCGCCGCGCATGAAACTGCTGCTGGATATGGGCAACACCCGCCTGAAATGGGCGCTGACGTCGGACCGCTGGCTGGCGCACGGCGCCGTGGGCTGGAACGGGGACCTCGACGCGGCGCTGACCGAAGGACTGGCGCCTTGGCCGCGCCCGGACATCGTGCTGGCCGCTTCGGTCGTGGATTCCACTCGTGAAGCCCTGATTGCGGCGATCGTCATGCGGCTGTGCGCGCAGCCGATCGACTGGCGACGTTCGCCCGCGGCGGCCTGCGGCGTGCGCAATGCGTACGCCGAGCCGCAGCGTCTGGGCGTGGACCGGTTCCTGGCGATGGTCGCGGCGCACGCGCATGGTGGCGGGCCCCACGTACTGGTTGGCGTGGGTACGGCGTTGACCCTGGATGCGCTGGCAACCGACGGTCGTCATCTGGGCGGCTTGATCGCACCCGGACCGATGCTGATGCAGCAGACCCTGCTCAGCGCCACCGCGCAGGTGCGGATGGACGCGGCGGGCCGGATCCAGGAGCGGGCGGACAACACCACCGACGCGGTGGTGTCCGGCTGCTGGCTGGCGACGGTGGCGCTGATCGAGCGTTTTGTCGGGCAGTCGACCGATGACCTTGGTGCGCGCCCCACGTTGTGCCTCAGTGGTGGCGACGCGGAGCAACTGGTGCCGCTGCTGTCGCTGCCGGCGCAGCTCACCCACAATGCGGTGTTGCGCGGCCTGGCGTTGTGGGCCGATGCAGACGAGTAGCATCCGGTGAATGCGTTCGGCACGGGTACGGGGGTTCGATGTTTCTGCGTTTGATGTTCGTCTTGCTGATCGCCCTCAACATTGCCGTGGGCGCGTGGCTGCTGCTGGGGCAGCCTTATTCGCGCACCGGCATGGCCACCGATCCGGGCGTGCCCGAACTGCGCCTGCTGTCCGAATTGCCCGAACCGGCCGCGCCCGCGACCGTGCCCGATCCGGTTCCCACCGCACCTCCCGCTTCCGTGCCCAAACCGGTGGCCGCGGCGCGAATCGAAGGTCCGGCGCCCGCGCCATCGTGTGTGGCGCTGGGCCCGTTCACCACGCCGGAGGATGTGCGGCGGGCGAAGGAAGCCCTCTCGGGCCAGGCCCGGCGCATGCGCTCGCGCCAGGAGCAGGTCAATCAATCGCATGGCTGGTGGGTCTATCTGCCCGCCATGGCCACCCGCGCCCAGGCGCTGGCGCGGGCGCGCGAGCTGGCCGACCACCACATCGACGACTATTTCGTGGTCAGTTCCGGCGAACAGCCCAACACCATCTCGCTGGGCCTGTTCAAGGATCAGGGGAATGCGCGCAAGCGCCGCGCCGAGGTGATTGCCGCTGGCTTCCCGGCCCAGGTGACCGAGCGCAGCGAGACCGTGGCCGAATATTGGCTCGACCTGGTGCTGCCCGGTGATGCAGGCGCCCGCTGGCGCGGTCACGTGCCGCGCGGCGTGGATTCCCGTCGCATCGCCTGCTTCTGAAGGGGCGCCGTCCGCACGTGGCCCGGAATAGCCCCGCCTGCTAGAATCCGCCGCCAGTGCGCCGGCATAGCTCAGTTGGTAGAGCAACTGATTTGTAATCAGTAGGTCCCGGGTTCGACTCCTGGTGCCGGCACCACACATCTCGTATCGCTCACGTGTTGCCAGCCACGGCAACGGGTCTGTCACTAAATCGTGCAGGTCGAGCCGCTAGACTGTTCTTGATTCCGTTATCAAGAGACCGCTGGCATGAGCAGCAAAAACCTCTCCCTGATCGGTGTGCCGACTGACATCGGTGCCGGGCATCGCGGTGCGTCGATGGGGCCGGAGGCGTTGCGGGTGGCGCAGATCGCGGAGAAGTTGACGAAGCTGGGGTTGCAGGTGGTTGACCGCGGCAACCTGCAAGGGCCGTTCAACCCGTGGCTGCCGCCGGTGGATGGGTATCGTCACCTGGCTGAAGTGGTGGCGTGGAATACGGCCGTCCATACGGCTATTCATCAAGAGCTGGCACACGGCCAGCTGCCTATCATGCTGGGTGGCGATCATTGCCTGGGCATCGGCTCGATCAGCGCCGTGGCGCGTCATTGCCGCGAGCAGGGCAAGTCGTTGCGGGTGCTGTGGCTGGATGCGCATACCGATTTCAACACCGCCCAGGCGACGCCGTCGGGCAATATCCATGGCATGCCGGTGGCCTGCCTGTGCGGTTACGGGCCGGACGTGCTGACCGGCATCGGCGGCACCACGCCCGCGGTGACGCCCGACGTGTTTCGCCAGGTTGGCATCCGCTCGGTGGACGAGGGCGAGAAGAAGCTGGTGCGCGAGGCGTGCGTGGCGATCCATGACATGCGCCAGATCGACGAGATCGGCATGCGTCGGGTGATGGAGCAGGCGCTCGATGGCATGGATGAAAACACCCATCTGCACGTCAGCTTCGACGTCGACTTTCTCGATCCCAGCATCGCGCCCGGCGTGGGCACCACCGTGCGCGGCGGGCCCAATTACCGCGAAGCGCAGTTGTGCATGGAGATGATCGCCGACACCGGCGCTCTGGCGTCGCTGGACATCGTCGAGTTGAACCCAGCCTACGACAAGCGCAACCAGACGGCGAAGGTGGCGGTGGATCTGGTGGAATCGATGTTCGGCAAGTCCACCCTGCTGCGCGGTTGAGGGTATGTCGTAAACTGGCGTTTTCCCCGCGCGGCACGGCATGAACACACGAGTCCTTACCGGCATCACCACCACCGGCACCCCGCACCTGGGCAACTACGTGGGTGCGATCCGCCCGGCCATCGCGGCCAGCCGCGAGCCGGGCGTGGATGCGTTTTTCTTCATGGCCGATTACCACGCGCTGATCAAGAGCGGTGATGCGGCGCGGATCGAGCGCTCGCGACTGGAGATCGCCGCCACCTGGCTGGCGGCGGGGCTGGACCCGGAAAAGGCCACGTTCTACCGGCAGTCGGACATCCCCGAGATTCCCGAGCTCACCTGGTTCCTCACCTGCATCACCAGCAAGGGCATGCTCAACCGCGCGCATGCGTACAAGGCGGCGGTGGATCGCAATGCGGAAACCGGCGAGGATGCCGACGCGGGCATCACCGCCGGGCTGTACATGTACCCGGTGCTGATGGCGGCCGACATCCTGGCGTTCGACGCCAACCAGGTGCCGGTAGGGCGCGACCAGATCCAGCACATCGAGATGGCGCGCGACATCGCACAGCGTTTCAACCACCTTCATGGCGGCGAGTTCTTCGTGCTGCCGCAGGTGCAGATCGATGAGCAGGTGGCCACCTTGCCCGGCCTCGACGGCCGCAAGATGTCCAAGAGCTACGACAACACCATTCCCTTGTTCGCCGGCGGCAAGAGGGCCCTGCGCGACACGATCATGCGTATCGTCACCGATTCGCGCGCGCCGGGCGAGCCGAAGGATGCGGACGGCAGCGCCTTGTTCACCCTGTTCCGTGCGTTCGCCAGCGAGCATGAATCGGCCGCCTACCGGCAGGCGCTGGAGGAAGGCCTGGGCTGGGGCGAGGCCAAGCAGATCCTGTACGAACGGATCGAGACCGACGTGGCGCCGATGCGCGAGCGCTACGAGGCGCTGATGGCCGATCCGGCCGGCATCGAAACGATCCTGCTGCGTGGTGCCGCCAAGGCGCGCGCCATCGCCACGCCCAAGCTCGCTGCGTTGCGCGAAGTCCTGGGCTTGCGTTCCAGTGCCGTGGCGGGTGCATCGAGCGCGGCGAAAAAAACGGCCGGGGCGGGCAAAATGCCGCGCTTCGCCAGTTTCCGCGATGCCGATGGTAAGTTCCGCTTTCGCCTGTTGTCGGCCGAAGGCGAGCAGTTGCTGTTGTCGATGGCGTTCGCCGATCCGAAGGCGGCCGGCGCCTTGCAGAAGCGCATCGGCAGCCTGGGCGCCACCGGGGCCGTGCTGCAGATGAAGGAGCAGGGCATGACGCTGGACCTGGATGGCGAGGCGGTGGCCGAAACCCCCGATTACGCCGACGCATCCGCCCGCGATGAGGCGCTGCTGCGTTTGCGCGAGGCGCTCGGACAGCTGGCCGCCAAGGCATGACGTGCCGTATGGTGCGGTGGAGTATCTGATCGATGCGTTATCTGTCCCTGATGCTGCTTGCGCCCCCCTTGTTGATCCTGTGCTGGGGTTACTGGGCGTATCCCAAAAGCCTGCCGCGATCGGCGGGCCGGCGCACGTTCGACGTGGCGGCCTTGCTGCTGGCGCTGGTCACCGCGGTGCAGTGCGCCTTGCTCGGTTTCGATCGGGCGGCGTTGCCGTCGGTGGACGGGTTCGGCCGCGCCAGCGGCGCCATCTGGCAACAGGTGTTGCCCGCGCTGTATGGCTACGGCGCATTCGCCGGCGTGCTGGCGTTGGCGATGGTGTGGCGCCACGTGTGCTGGGGACGTCGCCGCTGATTCTCCGGGTTGCAGCCGCAGGCGGCGTGGCGGCCAGCGTGCGTTGCGCATGACTTGTGGCCGTCGAGACGGTTAAACGCTTTGGGCATGCTGTGCATCTACCGGTGAGCACATCCCCGGTGTGCCATCGTCCTCGCTTAACCCCGCACCGCTTCCGGAACCATCGACATGCGTCTTGCATGCCTGTTCACCCTTGCCATCTCCGCGGTGTCCGCGCCTGCCCTGGCCGTGGATGTCGATGGCCGCATCGATGCGGCCGAATGGCGAGGCGCGCGCCACATCACCGATTTCCGCAAGGTGCAGCCGCTGACCGGTGAGCCGGCCACGTTGCGTACCGAAGCGTGGCTGCTGGCCACACCCGAAGGTCTGGCGGTGGCGTTTCGTTGCGACCAGCCGCCCGGCGTACCGCGCACGCCGCAACGCGTGCAGCGCGACTTCGGTGATCAGGTCGATCGGGTCAACCTGGCGGTGGATTTCGACGGCACGGGGCGTACCGGCTACAACTTCGTGGTCAGTTCCACCGGCGGCATCAACGATGCCGTCATCACCAACGAGAGCGATTTCAACAAGGACTGGGACAGCACCTGGCAGCATGCCGTCAGCGAGGACGCCGCCGGCTGGACGGTGGAGATGCTGATTCCCTGGTACATCGCCCCGATGCACGCCAGCCGCGACGGCAAGCGCACGCTGGGCATCTATCTCGACCGCGTCATCGGCTCCAGCGGCGAGCGCGACGCGTGGCCCGCGGCCAGCTTCTCGCGGCCGCGTTTCCTGTCGGAGTTCGAGCGGGTGGAAGTGCCGGCATACAGCCAGTCGCTGCTGGCGGTGACGCCGTACGTGTCCGGCCTGTACGACAACGTGCGCGGTCGCAGCCACCTCCAGGAAGGCGCCGACATCCTGTGGAAACCCAGCGGACAGTTCCAGCTCACCGCCGCGTTGAATCCGGATTTCGGCCAGGTGGAAAGCGATGACCTGGTGGTGAATTTCGGCGCCATCGAAACCTATGTCAGCGACAAGCGACCGTTCTTCACCGAGAACCAGGGCATTTTCGATTTCAGCCTGCTGGACGACAACAGCCAGCTGATCTACACCCGCCGCGTTGGCGCGCTGGCCGACGACGGCCACGGCTCGGCCGACATCAACGCGGCGATCAAGCTCAACGGCAGCGTGGGCGGCACCAGTTACGGCGTGATCGCGGCGGACGAGGACGGCGAGGCCGGTCGCTTCTTCGGCGCCGCCCGCGTCACCCATGATTTCGGCGTGCAGAGCCTGGGCGCGATGCTGACCCGCGTCGATCGCCCCTGGCTGGACCGGCACGCCACCGTGGTCGGCGTCGACCATCACTGGCAACCCACGGCGCGGCTTACCGTGGCCACCAATGCGGTGATGAGCGACATCCTGCAGCACGGCACCCACACCCGCGGCAGCGGCGGCACCGTGCTGGCCGATGTCGAGATGGCCGACGGTTGGCGCCAGCAGTGGCTGGGCATGCATTTCGGCGATCAGCTGCAGGTCAACGACTTCGGTTACCTGGAACGCAACAACTTCAATTACGGTCACTGGAAGTGCGCAAGCGCAACACCGGCTTGTCGCCCGATTCGACCTACAGCTCGCACGACTGGCACTTCCGCATCGACGGACTGGACAACGACCACGGCCTGCGCCTGCGCCGCCAGTTGCGCATCAGCCGCTCCAGCAACCTGCGCAACGGCGCCACCGAGGATGTGCAGCTCAATCTCAACACGGCCGCCTGGGATGATCTGTTGACGCGCGGCCACGGCGCCGTTTTCCTGCCACCCTCGCTGGCGCTGGCCTACGAGCGCAGCAGCCCGCGCCACGGCGACTGGGCGTTCGAGCTGGAAGCGGAAGTGGTCAGCGGCGGGCTCAGCGGCAACCGGCGCCTCGGCTACGACATCGAATTCATTCCCACCTACTTCGTCAGCGACGCCTTCAGCGTCTACGCGGGGCCGTACTACGAGCACACGCCGGACTGGCTGGTGTGGCAGCGCGACAATCTGATCGGCAGCTTCGACCAGCACACGTTGCAGCTCAACGCGGGCTTCGACTGGAGCATCGACGACCGCCAGGAACTGCGCCTGAAGCTGCAGGCGATCGGTCTGGATGCGCGGCTGCGCGACGCCTATCGCGTGAGTGGCGACGGTCGCGCCGTGGCCAGCACCGAGGCCGTCGATGATTTCAGCGTGCGTAACCTGGGGCTGCAGATCCGCTATCGCTACGAGCTGGCGGCGCTGTCGTACCTGTACGTGGTCTACGGCCGCGGCGGCTACGCGCTGGACGAGGATTACCCGTACCGCACCGGCGGCGTCTTCGGCAACACATTCTCGCTGCGCGACGACGAGCAAGTGCTGGTGAAGCTGAGCTATCGCTTCGACAGCTGATCGCGGCGCGATCCGTCAATGCGAGAATGGCGGCATGACCCCGCTCAAATACCTCCAGGCGTACCCCGTTGCGCTGCAGGACAAGGTGCGCGACCTGATCGCGCAGCAGCGCCTGGGCGAACACCTGGCGCGGCGCTACCCCGACCGCCACGACGTGCAGAGCGACAAGGCGCTGTATGCCTATACGGCAGCGCTGAAACAGCAGTATCTGAAGAACGCGCCCGGTATCGACAAGGTGTTGTACGACAGCAAGCTCGACGTGGTGCAGCGCGCATTGGGTCTCCACACGGCGATCTCGCGCGTGCAGGGCGGCAGGCTCAAGGCGAAGAAGGAAATCCGCGTGGCCGGCGTGTTCAAGGCCGCCGCGCCGGAATTCCTCAACATGATCGTGGTGCACGAGCTGGCGCACCTGAAGGAGCATGACCACAACAAGGCGTTCTACCAGCTGTGCACCTACATGCTGCCGGACTATCACCAGCTGGAGCTGGACCTGCGCATTTACCTTACGTGGCGTGAGTTGCCGGGATCGGCTGGCGAACGTTGAACTGTCCCCGATGGTGGCCTTTCGCTACGCTCAGGGAGAACGGCTGAGGCAACGCTCATCCTCCCAACTGGAATGACGATGGAAAGTGTGGCGCTGCAAAAATACCTGTTGCGGTTGTTCGAGAAGCATGGCGTGGAGCTGGAGCCAGACGAGGACGGCTGGCTGGTCACCGACGACGATTTCCCCGCGATCCGCGCCGAGTGGCACGAAGGCGAGGCGGGTGAACCGGGTCGGCTGGATGTGGACGTTGTGCTGAGCGAGGAGCGCCGCATCGAGGAAAGCTTCGCGGGCTTCGGCGACGCTGAGGCTGGTTGCCGCGACGCGCTGCAAGGGTTCGAACGCGATGCGTTCCACGTACTGCTGGCCGCCTGCTGGTATGTCACCGACAGCCGCCGCATGCAGATCACCGCCTGGGAGATGGGTGTCCGCACCTGGGATGTGTTCATCGGCCCGTTCACGTTGCGCGGCATGGACATCACCGACATGGAGATGCTCGACCAGGTGCCCGCCGCGATGGAGGCGGCGCTGCGCAACGAGGCGCTGACGCCCGAGCTGCACTGGCTGCGGCTGGCGTATCGCCGCGCGGCGGATGGCGAGGTGCGCTGCGAGGCCCTGCTCGACAACGAACCGTGGGCCGCCGGCACGCAGGCGCTGGCCACACTGGCGTGGCCGTCCGACGAGCTTGCCTATACCGCCCGCAGCTTCATCGTGCTGGACGTGCGCGATTATTGACCGCGCGATTTCTGTAGGAGCGCACCCTGTGCGCGATGCTTTTGCGGGGTTCGGGATTCACAAGAGCAAGAGCTCGCGCACAGGGTGCGCTCCTACATATGACGTGTTGTCCACACGTTCCAGAAAGAAAGCCTGGGCATCGTGAGATGCCCAGGCTTCAACGTCGCCATAGCCAGTCCGATCAGTTCGGCTGTGCCAGGTCGTCCAGCAGTGCTTTCAGGAAGCGCGCGGCTTCACCGCCGGTGGCGGCGCGGTGGTCGAAGGTCAGGCTGATGGGCAGACGGCGGTGTACTTCGATGCCGCCGATCACCGCCACCACGTCGTGGCTGAGTTTGCCGGCGCCGACAATGGCGACGGTCGGCGGTACCACCACGGGCGTGGCGTAGCGGCCGGCGAACATGCCGAAGTTGGACAGGCTGATGGTGTGGCCGGACAGTTCCGATGCGGGGATCGTGCGGTCTTCCACTTGCGTGCGCAGGCGCTTGATCGCGGCGCGGATGCCGGCCGCATCCAGCACGTCGGCGTTGCGCAACGCAGGTACGAACAGGCCGTCGTCGGTATCCACCGCGATGCCGATGTCCACGTGCGGGTGCTGGGTGCGGCTGAGGCTCTTGCCGTCGAACCAGGCATTCAGTGCGGGCACGCTCTTGCAGGCGGCGACGATGGCGCGAATCAGCCGCGCGGTGATGTCCTGCTTGCCGATCCAGTCGTGCAGGTCGGCGTCGTCGACCAGGGTGGTGGGCACGACCTGGGCGTGGGCGTCGGCCATGACGCGGGCCATGTTGCGGCGTACGCCTTTCAGTTGCTCGGGTTGGCCGCTGGCCTGTTGCGAGGGCGGCGCGGTGCGCACGGGTTTGCCGGCGAGCGAGACGGCCGTTCGCCCCTCTCCCGTTGACGGGAGAGGGTGGCGCGCAGCGGCGGGAGAGCGTTCGGGCGCAGCGGAATATCGCGCTCCGGCCGTACCCGCTCCGCCAGCCGGAGAGGGGAGCAGGGGCGCCGAGCCATTGGCGGCTGCGTTCTTCACGTCCTTCAGCGTGACCACGCCGTCGGCGCCGGTAGGTGCCACGCGGGTCAGGTCGATCTTCAGCTTTTTCGCCAGCGCGCGCACGGCCGGTACGGCCTTCACGCCGCCAACCGACGCGGCCTGTTCCACATGCACGGTGTTGCCGCTGACCATGGCGCCGACCACGGTGCCTTCGTCCTCGCGATCGGTACCGTGTTCTGCCACTTCGCCGCCTTCGTCGGAGGCCACGACTTTCCGGGAATTGTCCGTCGCGGGGCTGCCCACGCTCTTGCGCGGGCCGTGGTGATGGCCGGTGGATTCGGCTTCGGCGCGCTGCTTGGCGTTGGGGTCGGGTTCGAACTCGGCCAGCGGCGAACCCGTCTCGATCACGTCGCCGGGCGCGCCATGCAGTTTGGTGACCTTGCCTGTGTACGGCGAGGGCACGTCGACGATCGCCTTGGCGGTTTCCATCGAGCACAGCGGCGCATCCAGCTTGATGCTGTCGCCCACTTTCACGTGCCACTCGACCACGGTGGCATCGGGCAGGCCTTCACCGAGGTCGGGCAGGTAGAACGTCTTGATATCAGCCATTTTTTTGTCCGGGATTCGGGGGACGGGATTCGGGAGACGGGATTTGGGATTCGGAAAGCGGGATTCGGTATGCGGAGCGGATTTCGCTTTAACGAATCCCGAATCTCGAATCCCGAATCCCGGCGGTCAGCTCAGCTGACCGCCAATGTACGCTTCACGGCCGCAGTGATGCGCTCCACGCTGGGCATGTATTTCATTTCCAGGCGGAACAGCGGGATGTGGGTATCGAAGCCGGTGACGCGCTCGACCGGGGCCAACAGGTCGTAGAAGCATTCCTCGGACAGGCGCGCGGCGATCTCGGCGCCGAAGCCGGCGGTTTTCGGTGCCTCGTGCACGATCACGCAACGGCCGGTCTTCTGCACCGATTCGGCGATGGTGTCGAAATCCAGCGGGGTCAGCGTGGCCACGTCGATCACCTCGGCGCTGATGCCTTCGGCGGCCAGATCATCGGCGGTTTCCAGGCATTCCTTCACCTGCGATCCCCAGGTCACCAGGGTCACGTCGGTGCCGTCGCGCAGCACGAAGCACACGTCCAGCGGCAGCGCCTCGCCGTCGTCGGGCACCTCTTCCTTGTACTGGCGGTAGATGCGCTTGGGCTCGAAGAAGATCACCGGATCGGGATCGCGGATGGCCGCCAGCAGCAGGCCGTAGGCACGCGCGGGCGAGGACGGCAGCACCACGCGCAGGCCGGGGATGTTGGTGAACAGATGCTCGTTCGCCTCGGAGTGATGCTCCGGTGCGCGGATGCCGCCGCCCCACGGCGCACGGAATACCGCCGGCACGGTGATGCGCCCGCGGGTGCGGCTGCGCATGCGGGCGGCGTGGCAGGCGATCTGCTCCATCATCGGGTAGATGAAGCCTTCGAATTGCGCTTCGGCCACGGCCTTCATGCCCTGGGCGGCCAGGCCCACGGTGACGCCGGCGATGGTGGCTTCGTCCAGCGGCGTATCCAGCACGCGCAGTTCGCCGAACTTCTCCTGCAGGCCCTGGGTGGCGCGGAACACGCCGCCGTTGACGCCCACGTCCTCGCCCAGCACCACGACGCTGTCGTCGTGGGCCATCTCGTAGGCCAGTGCCTGGGTGACTGCTTCGACCAGTGTGATCTGTGCCATCTCAGTGCCCCTTCTGTTCGAGCGAAAGGACGTAGTCGCGCTGCTTGGCCAGGTCGGCGGGCACCTCGGCGAAGATGTAGTCGAACATCGCCGTCACCGGCTGGGTTCGGGTTTCCAGGTAGGCGTTCACTTCGTTGTCCATCCACTCATCGCATTCGGCTTTCCAGGCTTCCTCCTTCGCGTCGTCCCACACGCCCTTGGCGGTCAGCCAGTTGCGCAGGCGCTTCATCGGATCCTTGGTCCAGGCTTCCTTCACTTCGTCCTCGCCGCGGTAGCGGCGGGCGTCGTCGGCGGTGGTGTGGTCGCTCAAGCGGTAGGTGACCAGTTCGACCACGCTGGCGCCTTCGCCCTTGCGGGCGCGGTCCAGCGCGTCGCCCATCGCCTTGCGCACGGCGATGATGTCGTTGCCGTCGACCTGGATGCAGTCGAGGCCGGCGGCGATGCCTTTCTGCGCCAGCGTCGTGGCGCCGGACTGGATCCTGCGTGGTACCGAGATCGCCCACTGGTTGTTCACGATCACTGCCACCATCGGCAGGTTCTGCGCGCCGGCGATGTTGATGGCACCGTAGAAATCACCCTTCGACGAACCGCCATCACCCACCGTGCAGACGGCCACGCGTGGCTCCTTGCGGATCTTGAACGCCAGCGCGGACCCGGCCGCGTGCAGGCACTGGGTGGCGATCGGCACCGACCAGGCGAAATCGTGGCGCGCCGGCTCGTTCTGGTAATCGTTGCCGCGCTCGTCGCCGCCCCAGTACATGTAGACCTCGCGCGGCTGCACGCCGCGGTACAGCTGCGCGCCGTATTCGCGATAGCTCAGGGTCAATACGTCTTCGGGCTTCATGGCGCTGCCGACGCCCACGTGCGCCGCCTCGTGACCCAGGCAGCTGGCGTAGGTGCCCAGCTTGCCGGTGCGCTGCAGCGCCACCGACTTGGCGTCGAACACGCGGGTGGACAGCATGGTCTTGTACAGCCCGACCATGTGATCGAGGTCGTTGGCGAAGGCGGGCAGGTCGTCCCGGATCTGCCTGCCCTCGGCGTCGAGGTATTGCAGGTATTCAATTTCAAACTTGGCGGCGATAGTCACGACTCGCTCCGAGGTGGGGAATCTAGGGGGAACAAAGGCGGTGGATGGCGCCATGGCGGCTGAAAAATCATCCCGGCGCACGAAACCGACCAGACAAGACCGCGCTTGATAACAGGCCCGTTCGTGGGGCGGCAAGGTACAGCGCAACATCGGCGGCTGTATGAAAATCGTGTAAGCCTCTGTTATATGGCTGTTTTAAGGCGCTTCCTCAAGGCGTGGAGCCGACATTGTAATTGCCTGCCCGCGTCGGTACGCCTGCCATAGGTCAAGACTGCACCGCCGGGCAGCCGTTACCATGGCCGCTTTGTGGCGCACGGAACCGGCATGAGCGACAACCAGCGTGAGCTTGAGGAGGGCATCCAGACCGATCTTGACGGGCGGATGACGTACGGCGGTTACCTCCAACTGGACACGCTGCTGTCGGCGCAGCGGCCGCTGAGCGATCCGCCGTATCACGACGAGATGTTGTTCATCGTGCAGCATCACGTGGCGGAACTGTGGATGAAGCTCATGATCCACGAGATGAAGGCGGCGGTGGATCACCTGCGGCATGACCAGATCGACGCCTGCCTCAAGGTGCTGGCCCGGGTGAAGCAGATCCAGCGCCAGCTGTTCGAGCAATGGGCGGTGCTGGAGACGTTGACGCCATCGGAATACCTGGAGTTCCGCCACGCCCTGGGCCCGTCGTCGGGCTTCCAGTCGTTGCAATACCGGCAGATCGAGTTCCTGCTAGGCAACAAGCAGCCGGCGATGCTGGCCGTGTTTGCCCACGATCCGGTGGCCCAGGCCGCGCTTCGCGAGATCCTGGAAGCACCCAGCCTGTACGACGAGTTCCTGCGCTACCTGTCGCGTCGCGGCCACGCCGTGCCGGCGGACCTGCTGCAGCGCGACTGGGCCCAGCCGTACCAGCGCAGCGAGGCGCTGTTGCCGGCCATCAAGCGCATCTACGAGCATCGCGCCGATTTCTGGCCCGAGTACCACATGTGCGAGCAACTGGTGGACGTGGAGGTGAGCTTCCAGCTGTGGCGCTTCCGCCACATGAAGACGGTGGAACGCATCATCGGCCACCGCCGCGGCACCGGCGGCTCGTCGGGTGTGGGTTTCCTGAAAAAGGCGCTGGAGCTGGAGTTCTTCCCCGAGCTGCTGGACGT
>DATJCF010000058.1:0-5548 GCA_035514935.1 Rhodanobacter sp.
GCCACGCGCGACTCGTATTGCTCCGACGCGTTGCGCAGGAACTTCGGCCAGTGCTGCGCGCCGGGGATGATCTCCTTCAGCTGCGACAGCATCTGGCAGCCGTTGCACACGCCCAGCGCGAATTTCGTCTCGTCGGCGAAGAACGCGGCGAACTGCTCGCGCAGGCTGTCGTTGTAGAGGATCGAGGTGGCCCAGCCGCGGCCCGCGCCCAGCACGTCGCCGTAGGAGAAACCACCGCACGCCGCGAAACCGCGGAAGTCGGCCAGCTTGATGCGCCCGCTGGCGAGATCGGACATGTGCACGTCCACCGCGTCGAAACCGGCACGGGTGAACGCGGCGGCCATCTCCACCTGGCCGTTGACGCCCTGCTCGCGCAGGATCGCGATGCGCGGACGCCGGCCCTTGGCGATGAGCGACGCGGCCACGTCCTGCGTCGGGTCGAACGTCAGCTTCGGCGAGATGCCCGGATCGGCGTCGTCCAGCCGCCATTCCAGTTCAGCGTCGGCGCTGAGCGGGTTGTCGCGCAGGCGCTGCATCGCGTGGCTGGTTTCGTTCCACGCGGCGTACAGCGTGCTCCAGTTCCATTTGAACAAGGTGTCGCTGCCGTTGAACAACTTGATGCCGAGCTTTTCTTTTGGCCGTCCAATCCGGTGACTGCAGCCGGCCAGGTCGTGTTTCACCAGCAGGTTTTCGAACGCCTCGCGATTGGCGTCGGCCACCTGCATCACGGCGCCGAGCTCCTCGTTGAACAGCGCGCGCATGGCCGCTTCGGCCCAGCCGTCCAGATGGATTTCCAGGCCGCAATGGCCGGCGAACGCCATCTCCAGCAAGGTGGTGATAACACCGCCGTCGGAACGGTCGTGATAGGCCAGCAGCAAGCCGGCGGCATTCGCCTCCTGCACCAGCTCGAACAACGCGCGCAGGCGCTTCGCGTCATCCAGGTCCGGCGGTACGCCGCCGCTGCGGTTGAACACCTGGGTCAACGCGGAGCCGCCCAGCCGGTCACGGCCGGCGCCCAGGTCGATCAACCACAAGGAGGAGTGACCGCGATCGAGTTTGAGTTGCGGGGTCAGCGTGCGGCGCACATCGCCAACGCGGGCGAAGCCGGTGATCACCAGCGACACCGGCGATACCGTGCACTGCGGTGTGTCGCCGTCCTGCCACACGGTTTGCATCGACAGCGAGTCCTTGCCGACGGGGATGGAAATATCGAGTTCGGGGCACAACTCCATGCCCACCGCCTTCACCGCGTCGAACAGCGCAGCGTCCTCGCCCGGATGATTCACCGCGGCCATCCAGTTGGCCGACAGCCGGATCTCGCCCATCGAAGCGATCGGCGCGGCGGCCAGGTTGGTGATCGCCTCGCCCACCGCCAGCCGCGCCGCGTCGGCGCTGCTGAGCAGGGCCACCGGCGCGCGTTCGGCCATCGCCATCGCCTCGCCCGCGTAGCCGTCGAAATCGGCGATGGTCACCGCGCAATCGGCCACCGGCACCTGCCACGGGCCGACCATCGGGTCGCGCGCATTGAGGCCGCCCACGGTGCGGTCGCCGATGGTGATCAGGAAGCTCTTGCTGCCCACGCCAGGCAACCGCAGCACGCGCAGCAGTGCTTCGTCCATGCCGATGCCGGTGAGGTCGGGCACCAGGTCCACGCGCGGTTTGATGCGGGTGGCGTCGCGGTGCATGCGCGGCGGTTTGCCGAACAGCACATCCATCGGCAGGTCGATGACGGTCAGCTCGCGGCGCGGATCGGTCAGCACCAGTTGGCGTTCGGCGGTGGCGTCGCCCACGACGGCATACGGGCAGCGCTCGCGCACGCACATGGCCTCGAACCGGGCCAGGTTTTCCGGCGCGATGGCCAGCACGTAGCGTTCCTGCGACTCGTTGCTCCACACCTGCATCGGTGACAGCGAGGGATCGTCGCAGGGGATTTTGGACAGGTCGATCACGCCGCCCACGTCGGCGTCATTGAGGAGTTCCGGGATGGCGTTGGACAGGCCGCCCGCACCCACGTCATGCACGCTGACGATGGGGTTGGCGTCGCCCAGCGCGCAGCAGGCGTCGATCACTTCCTGGCAGCGCCGTTCCATCTCGGGGTTGTCGCGCTGCACCGAGGCAAAATCCAGCTCCGCGCTGGAAGCGCCGCCGGCCACCGACGACGCGGCGCCGCCGCCCAGCCCGATCAGCATCGCCGGGCCACCCAGCACGATCACCTTGTTGCCCGGCTGCACCGGGTGCTTCAGCACGTGGCCTGCGCGCAGGTTGGCCAGGCCGCCGGCCAGCATGATCGGCTTGTCGTAGCCGCGACGCAGGCCGGGTTCGCCGGTCTCGTGCTCGTAGCTGCGGAAATAGCCGCCCAGGCAGGGGCGGCCGAATTCATTGTTGAACGCGGCGGCGCCGAGCGGGCCGTCGCGCATGATCTCGAACGCGCTGGCCATCCGCGGCGGCAGCGGGCGCTCCACTTCCCACGGCTGCGGATGGCCGGGAATGCGCAGGTCGGAGACCGAGAAACCGGTAAGCCCGGCCTTCGGCTTGCCGCCACGGCCGGTGGCGCCTTCGTCGCGTATCTCGCCGCCCGCACCGGTGGCCGCGCCGGGCCAGGGGGCGATCGCGGTGGGATGGTTGTGCGTTTCCACCTTGATCGCGAAGTCGATGCGCTCCTCGATGCCGCGCCACACGCCATCATCCGGATCGGTGAAGAAGCGCTTGCCATTGCTACCCTCGATCACCGCCGCGTTGTCCGAATACGCGGACAGCGTGTACGCCGGCGACTGCTGGTGGGTGTGCTTGATCATGCCGAACAGGGTCTTGTCCTGCTCCTCGCCATCGACCGTCCAGCTGGCATTGAACACCTTGTGCCGGCAGTGCTCGGAGTTGGCCTGGGCGAACATGAAAAGTTCGGCGTCGGTGGGGTCCCGGCCCAGTTCGGCGTAGCGATCGGCCAGGTAGTCGATCTCGTCGTCGGCCAGCGCCAGGCCCAGCCGCGTGTTGGCCTCGGCCAGCGCGCCGCGCGCGTCGTCACCCAGCGCGATGTATTGCAGATCGCCCGGCGCGCCACCCAGGAACAGGCTGTGCGCGTCCTCGATGCGGCTCAAAACCGACTGCGTCATCGCATCGTGCAGCAGCGCCATCACCGCCTCGTAAGTGGATGCACCGGCATCCGGCAGGCCAGCCATGCGCCACGCCATGCCGCGCTCCACCCGCCGCACATCGGCGCCGAAACCGGCGCCGTGCAGGATGTCGGTGGCCTTGCTCGACCACGGCGAAATCGTGCCCAGCCGCGGCACCACCCACAACGTGGCCGGCTCCGGCACCGCATCCTTCGCTTCCAGCACGGCCAGCAGCCGCTGGCGCAGCACGCCCTCGGGCGCGGCATCGGCGTCGATGAAATAGACGAACCACGACGCCTGCACGCGTACACCGTGATGCAGGGCATCCAGGCGGGCGTTGAGGCGTTCGAGGCGGAACGGCGAGAGGGCGCTCTGCCCGTCGAGTGCGATCATGCGGGGAACGGCGCTATGCGAGGGGAAACGCCCATTCTAACCGACCTGCCGCTCGAAGGTCTCCCGTCGGGGCATCCCGCCGCACGAAACGTGGCATCACCTGTAGGAGCGGCTTCAGCCGCGACCGGCCTGTGCGGGGAGGCGGGTCGCGGCTGAAGCCGCTCCTACACGACAGCCAGCTCAGCCGCCCTTTTGCAGCGCCGCCAACAACTGCTCTGGGGTGACATAACCGCCCAGCGTGCGGCCATCGGGCGCGACGATGGTGGGCGTGCCGCTGACGCCCAGCTTCATGCCCAGGTCGAACTGGTCCGCCACCGGGTTGGTGCAGGTGGCGGCGGCCGGTGTCTTGCCTGCAATGGCGGCGCTGAAGGCCGCCTTGCGGTCGGCCGCGCACCATATCGACGTCATTTCGCTGTAGGTCGCGGTAGGTTTGCCCGACGTGCTGGCAATGCCTTCGCGCGGCCAGGCCAGGTATTCCACCGCGATGCCGGCCTTGTTGAAGGCGGCGATGTGTTCATGCAGCGCACGGCAATAGCCGCAGTTGACGTCGGTGAACACGGTGACGGTGTATTTCGGGTGCGCCGGCGCGAACACGATGCGCTGCGAGGCGGGCACCTTGGCCAGCTCCACCTTGCGGAACCGGGCCCACGCCGCGTTGCTCACGTTCTTTTTTTGCGCCAGGTCGATCAGGTCGCCGTTCAACAGGTAGCGGCCGTCGCTGCTGAGGTACATCAGCTGGCCCGAGGCGATCACCTGATAAAAGCCCGGCAGCGCCGCCGGTTCCACCGCATCCACCTGCACGCCGGGCGCCAGCGTTTTCAGCGCGTTCCGCACCATGGTGTTGACGGCGGGAGTGACCTTCAGGGGGGCCGGCTCGACCGCGCTGGCAGCACCCATCGCCATCACGCTGGCGACCATCAGGCCGGCGCACGTCGCCAGCAGCCATTTCTTCGACATCACGACCTCGTTCGATCCGGCCTGGCCGGGCATGACAGGCGATTCTCGCATAGTCCGCTGAACCGACCTGATCCGCGCACGATCATCCGCGCGGGTGGTGCTGCGCGTGCAGCCGCTTCAGGCCTTCCTTCGCCACCAGGGTGTAGATCTGGGTGGTACTGAGCGAGCTGTGGCCCAGCAGCATCTGCAGTGCGCGCAAGTCGGCGCCATGGTTGAGCAGGTGGGTGGCGAACGAATGGCGCAACACGTGCGGCGATATGCGCTTGGGGTTGATGCCCACCTGCGCCGCGTAGCGCTTCACCAGCAACCAGAACATCTGCCGTGTCATGCCACTGCCGCGCTGACTGAGGAACAATGCCGGCGGCTGGCGCGCGCCGGCGAGTTGCGGACGTGCATCGGTCAGATAGTTGCCGATGTGTTCCAGCGCCACCTCGCCCACTGGCACCAGCCGATCCTTGCCGCCCTTGCCGGTAACCCGCAACACACCCTGGCGCGCGTTGAACCCGGCCAGCGGCAGCTCGACCAACTCCGACACGCGCAGGCCGCAGGCGTACATCAGCTCCAGCATGGCGCGGTCGCGCAGCCCAAGAGTGCTGCCGAGGTCGGGC
Source organism: Rhodanobacter sp. (assembly GCA_035514935.1). GTDB lineage: Bacteria > Pseudomonadota > Gammaproteobacteria > Xanthomonadales > Rhodanobacteraceae > Rhodanobacter. Next base: position 5,069 of record DATJCF010000058.1, read on the forward strand.
GCGGCCAGCAGGCTTTCGATCTCGCGTTCGGCCAGCGCCTTGGGCAGGCTGCGCGGCAGACGCGGTCGCTCGATCAGCGCGGTGGGATCGACGAACGAGGGCTCGTCGCGGGCGACGGCCGCGTAATAGCGGCGAAACGTGGATTGTCGCCGCGCCATCGAACGGATCGCCCCGGCGCAGGCGGCGTGGTAGGCGGAAATATCCTCGCGCCGCGCCGTGCGCAACTGGCGCCCGCGCCCGGCCAGCCACGCGGCCAGCGCCTGCAGGTCGCGGCGGTACGCCTCCAGCGTGCGATCGGCCAGGCCATCCTCCGACCACAGCCGTTCGAGAAACGCGGCGATGCCCGCGCGGTCGGCTTCGGCGATACTGGCCGGGTTTTCTTCCTTCGTCATGCGCTCGATGCTGGCCATTGCGCGCGCAACACGCAAGCGATCCACACTTGATGTCCAGCACCTTTCCCACCGCCCCGCCCTGCCCGCT
>DATJCF010000059.1:0-5939 GCA_035514935.1 Rhodanobacter sp.
CCGAAGATGGCGGCGCAGAACAGGCCGTCACGCTCCGGCTTGAAGGTGCGGTAGTTGATGGTTTCCGGCTTCTTCACTTCGCCGTACGACCACGAGCGGATCAGCTCCGGCGACGCCAATGCGATCTTGATCGCATCGAAGTCCGGCATCACGCGCTGCTGATTGAACAGATTGAGCAGGTCTTTCATTTGAATCTCCGGTCGGAGCAAATTCTTGGGTCGAGGTCCGCGGCTGGAACAGGATCAGGCTTGCCGGATCCGGGCCGGGAGACGAAATCTGCTTTTGCAAATCCCGAATCCCGATGCCCGAATCCCGTAACTCACTTGATCTCTTCCAGATCGATGTCGATGCAGAGCGAGCGGATTTCCTTCACCAGCACGTTGAAGGATTCCGGCATGCCCGCGGACATCTCGTGATTGCCGTCGACGATGTTCTTGTACATCTGGTTGCGGCCCTGCACGTCATCGGACTTCACCGTCAGCATTTCCTGCAGGGTGTAGGCCGCGCCGTAGGCTTCCAGCGCCCAGACTTCCATTTCACCGAAGCGCTGGCCACCGAACTGCGCCTTGCCGCCCAGCGGCTGCTGGGTCACCAGCGAGTACGGGCCGGTGGAGCGCGCGTGCATCTTGTCGTCGACCAGATGGTTGAGCTTCAGGTAATGCATGTAGCCCACGGTGACCGGGCGGTCGAACGCCTCGCCGGTGCGGCCGTCGTACAGCGTGGTCTGGCCCGACTCGGGCAGATCCGCCAGCTTCAGCATCGCCTTGATCTCGGTTTCCTCGGCACCGTCGAACACCGGCGTCGCCATCGGCACGCCTTCCTGCAGATTGTTCGCCAGCGCGCGGATCTCGTCATCGGTCAGCGACTTCAGATCGACGTGCTGCACGGCGCCGGCGGCGTGGTGGTTGTACACCTGGTCCAGGAACTCGCGGATCTTGGTCACCTTCTCCTGCGCTTCGATCATCTTCTGGATCTTCTTGCCCAGGCCCTTGGCGGCCCAGCCCAGATGCACTTCCAGAATCTGGCCGATGTTCATACGCGAAGGCACGCCCAGCGGGTTCAGGCAGATGTCGACCGCCTCGCCGTTGGCCATGTGCGGCATGTCCTCGACCGGCACCACGTTCGACACCACGCCCTTGTTGCCGTGGCGGCCGGCCATCTTGTCGCCCGGCTGGATGCGGCGCTTCACGGCCAGGAACACCTTGACCATCTTCAGCACGCCCGGGGCCAGATCGTCACCCTGGGTGATCTTCGCCTGCTTCTCCTTGAAGCGCTTGTCGAACTCCTCCTTGTGACGCTTGACCTGATCGGCCGCGCGCTCCAGGAACTCGGTGATGCTCTCGTCCTTGACATTGATCTTGAACCAGTCGTCCTTCTTCAGGCCGTCCAGGTAGGCGTCGGTGATCTCGGCGCCGCGCTTCAGGCCACCCGGGCCGCTCATCGCGGACTGGCCGACCAGCTGGGTGCGCATGCGGTTGTAGATCGCGCCTTCGAGGATGCGGAACTGATCGTCGAAATCCTTGCGGATCCGCTTCACTTCCATTTCCTCGATCTGCTTGGCGCGCTTGTCCTTCTCGATGCCGTCGCGGGTGAACACCTGCACGTCGATGACGGTGCCGTCCATGCCCGGCGGCACGCGCAGCGAGCTGTCCTTAACGTCCGACGCCTTCTCACCGAAGATCGCGCGCAGCAGCTTCTCTTCCGGCGTCAGCTGGCTCTCGCCCTTGGGCGTGACCTTGCCGACCATGATGTCGCCGGCCTTCACTTCCGCACCGATGTAGACGATGCCGCTCTCGTCCAGGCGCGCCAGCGCCTGTTCGCCCACGTTCGGGATGTCGGCAGTGATTTCCTCGGCGCCCAGCTTGGTGTCGCGCGCGATGCAGGACAGCTCCTCGATATGGATCGAGGTGTAGCGGTCTTCCTGCACAACGCGCTCGGAGAGCAGGATCGAGTCTTCGAAGTTGTAGCCGTTCCACGGCATGAACGCGATCAGCATGTTCTGGCCGAGCGCGAGCTCGCCCAGGTCGGTCGACGAACCGTCGGCCAGCGTGTCGCCCTTCGCCACCACGTCACCCACGTTCACCAGCGGACGCTGGTTGAGGTTGGTGTTCTGGTTGGAGCGGGTGTACTTGGTCAGCGTGTAGATGTCGACGCCGGCGTCGTTGTCACCGACCTCTTCCTCGTTCACGCGCACCACGATACGCGCTGCATCGACCTGGTCGATCACGCCGCCGCGCTTGGCGGAAACGATGACGCCGGAGTCACGCGCCACGGCGCGCTCGATGCCGGTACCTACCAGCGGCGTCTGCGAGCGCAGCGTCGGCACGGCCTGGCGCTGCATGTTCGCGCCCATCAGGGCGCGGTTCGCATCGTCGTGCTCGAGGAACGGCACCAGCGCCGCCGCCACCGACACGGTCTGCATCGGCGACACGTCCATGTAGTTGATCTCGGCCGACGGACGCAGCTCGGACTCGCCACGGAAACGACAGGACACGAAGTCCTCGACGAAGGCGCCGTGCTTGTCCAGCGGCGAGTTCGCCTGGGCGATCACGTGGTCGCCTTCCTCGATCGCCGACAAGTAATCAACGGTGTCGGTGACCTTGCCGCCGGCCACCTTGCGGTACGGCGTCTCCAGGAAGCCGTATTGGTTGGTGCGGGCGTACACGGCCAGCGAGTTGATCAGGCCGATGTTCGGGCCTTCCGGCGTTTCGATGGTGCAGACGCGGCCGTAATGGGTCGGATGCACGTCGCGCACTTCGAAGCCGGCGCGTTCGCGAGTCAGGCCGCCCGGTCCAAGTGCCGACACGCGGCGCTTGTGGGTGACTTCCGACAGCGGATTGTTCTGATCCATGAACTGCGACAGCTGCGACGAACCGAAGAACTCCTTCACCGCTGCCGCCACCGGCTTGGCGTTGATCAGGTCCTGCGGGGTCAGGCCATCGGCCTCGGCCAACGACAGGCGCTCGCGCACGGCACGCTCCACACGGACCAGGCCGATGCGGAAGGTGTTCTCGGCCATTTCGCCGACTGAACGCACGCGGCGGTTGCCCAGGTGATCGATGTCGTCGACGGTGCCATGACCGTTCTTGATGTCGATCAGCACCTTCAGCACGTCAAGGATGTCGGACTTCTCGCCCTGTTCGTTGACCAGAGCCTGCGAGGCCTCTTCCTTGCGCTCACTGAAGAACTTGTGGTCGTACAGCACGCCCGGGCCCAGGATGTCCTGGCGGCCCACGCGACGGTTGAACTTCATCCGACCCACGGCCGACAGGTCGTAGCGATCGAAGGTGAAGAACAGGTTGAAGAACAGGTTCTGCGCAGCATCCTTGGTCGGCGGCTCGCCCGGACGCATCATGCGATAGATCTCCACCAGCGCCTCCAGCGGCGTCTTGGTGTTGTCGATGCGCAGGGTGTGCGAGATGTAGGCGCCACGGTCGAGGTCGTTGACGTACAGCGTGGGCAGCGTCTCGATGCCGGCCTTGCGGAAGGCTTCCAGATGCTCGGCGGTGATCTCGTCGTTGGCCGAGGCCAGCAATTCACCGGTCTGCGCGTCGACGATGTCGGTGGCCAGGATGCGGCCGATCGGATAGTCGTCCGGCACTTCCAGCGCGGTGATGTCTTCGGCAGCCAACTGGCGCACATGGCGCGCGGTGATGCGCTTGCCCGCCTCCACCAGCACCTTGCCGCCGATGGCCAGGTCGAAGCTCAGCGTTTCGCCGCGCAGGCGCTCGGCGACCAGCTCCAGCGTGATGCCGCCCTTCTTGCCCAGATGGAACACGTTGTGCTCGAAGAAGATGTCCAGCATCTCCTCGTTGCTGTAACCGAGCGCGCGCAGCAGCACCGTCACCGGCAGCTTGCGGCGACGGTCGATACGGGTGAACAGCGCGTCCTTCGGGTCGAACTCGAAGTCCAGCCACGAACCACGGTAAGGAATCACGCGGGCCGAGAACAGCAGCTTGCCCGAGCTATGCGTCTTGCCGCGGTCGTGGTCGAAGAACACGCCCGGCGAACGATGCAGCTGCGAGACGATCACGCGCTCGGTGCCGTTGATGATGAAGGTGCCGGTGTCGGTCATGAGCGGGATCTCGCCCATGTAGACCTCCTGCTCCTTGATGTACTTCACCACCTTCTTCGAGGCCGGGCTGTCCTTGTCGTAGATGACCAGGCGCACGGTGGTGCGCAGCGGCGCGCCGAACGTCATGCCACGGTTGCGGCACTCACGCTCGTCGAACGCCGGCTCGCCCAGGCGATAGTCGACATACTCCAGCGCGGCATTGCCGGAGTAGCTGGAAATCGGGAACACCGATTTCAACGCCGCGTGCAGGCCCTTCTCATCACGCTGCTTGGGCGCGACATGCTCCTGCAGGAACTCCCGATAGGAATCGGTCTGGATGGTCAGCAGGTTGGGCACGCCCAGTACGGGTGGACGTTTGCCAAAATCCTTGCGGATGCGCTTCTTCTCGGTATACGAGTAGGCCATGGTGAATACCGCCTCGGTTCGCTGTGACGCCGGTGGTGCACACACCGGCTGAATGAAAAAACTGGAGACTCGGGAATCGAGAATGGGGAATCGTCAGAGCAAACAGCTGGCGTCGCTCAACGATTCTCCATTCTCCATTCCCCATTCCTGCTAAAAGCAGGCAAAGCCCGGGAGCTTTCGCCCCCAGGCTTGCCTGAAACTAGATCAAACTGAGGACGCGCAAGGGCGCCAATTACTTCAGTTCGACCGTGGCGCCGGCAGCTTCCAGATCCTTCTTGAACTTCTCGGCGTCTTCCTTCGACACGCCTTCCTTCAGGACGCCGCCGGCCTCGGTGAGGTCCTTGGCTTCCTTCAGGCCCAGGCCGGTGATCGCGCGGACAGCCTTGATCACGTCAACCTTCTTGGCGCCGGCGGTCTTCAGCACGACGTCGAACTCGGTCTGCGCTTCGGCAGCCGGGGCAGCAGCAGCCGGGCCGGCCACGGCAACCGGAGCGGCGGCGGTCACGCCAAACTTCTCTTCGATGGCCTTCACCAGGTCCATCACTTCCATCAGCGACTTGGCGGCTACGGCTTCAACGATTTCTTCGTTGGACAGGGACATTTCATTTACCTCTGGATGTGATTCGATTCAGTATGTAAGTCGATGAACTCAGGCGGGCTCGGCTTCAGCCGGGGCTTCGGCGGCGACTTCGCCACCACCCTGCTGATCGGCGACGGCCTTGACCACGCGCGCAAACATCGTGGCCGGTTCGGCCAGCACGCGGGCCAGCATGGCCAACGCCTGTTCGCGGGTCGGCAGCGAGGCCAGCACGTCAACGTGCTCGGCCGGCAGCAGCTTGCCTTCCACCGAGACGATCTTCGCCTTCAGCTTGTCGTTGCCCTTGGCAAATTCCTTGATCAGACGCCCGGCAGCACCGGGCTCTTCCGTCGAGAATGCGTACAGCAGCGGACCGACCAGGGCGTCCTTGACGACCTCGAATTCGGTACCGACCACGGCGCGCGACGCCAGCGTGTTCTTGACAACCCGCAAGTACACACCGGATTCGCGGGCCTTCTTGCGCATCGCGGTCATCTGTTCGACCGTGGTGCCCGCATACTCGGCAGCGACCAGGGAGTGAGCCGTTGCGGCAACACCTGCCAGTTCGGCGACTACTTCTTTCTTCTGTGACAGATTGAGAGCCATTGCACTCCTCCAAATGAACTCCGCTTGCGGCTCCTGCCGCTTGCGGTCCTGGGCGACGCCATCCTTGACGCCGGGGACACACGTCCCGGGTGATGGCCTTTCCAGAACAAATCGAACATTCCAGAAGGGCAGCACCATCTGCGCAGGCCGGATCCTCTCGAACCCGATTAAGCGATCCCGCTGGCGGTGACGGCGATTCCCTGCCAGATGCGAGCGTCCTGCCCGTCGTCACCGCGCGCTGAGCGCGCCTGCGGTCTTTGACGGCGGCATCGGCCA
>DATJCF010000060.1:0-3693 GCA_035514935.1 Rhodanobacter sp.
CGCGTGACGCTGGTGGAAAAAGGCGCGATGGGCGGCGACTGCCTCAATGAAGGCTGCGTGCCGTCGAAGGCGCTGATCCACAGCGCGCGGCTGGCTGCCCGGGCACGCGACGCAGCCGCGGCCGGCGTGCAGACTGGCGAGGTCACCGTCGATTTCGCCGCGGTAATGGCGCGCGTGCAGCGCGTGATCGGCGATGTGGCGCCGCACGATTCGGTGGAGCGCTACCGCGAGCTGGGCGTGGATGTGCGCAAGGGCCACGCCACCGTGGTGTCGCCATGGGAAGTGCGCATCGACGGCGAAACCCTCACCACCCGCGCCATCGTCATCGCCGCCGGGGCGGAGCCGCTGGTGCCGGACCTGCCGGGTCTGGCCGACTCCGGTTTCCTCACCTCGAACACCTTGTGGGCGTTGCGCGAACTGCCGCAACGGCTGGTGGTGATGGGCGGCGGTCCGGTCGGTTGCGAACTGGCACAGGCGTTTGCGCGGCTGGGTTCCCGCGTCACCCAGGTCGAACTGGGCGAACGGCTGCTGAGCCGCGAGGACACCGATGTCTCGGCGTTTGTCGAGGCGCGCCTGCGCGAGGATGGCGTCGACGTGCGCACCGGGCACAAGGCCGTGGCGGTGGAGTCGGATGTGCAGGGAAAATCCCTGCGCTGCGAGCACAACGGCGAAACCGTCACCTTGCCCTTCGACGCCTTGCTGGTGGCCGTGGGTCGTCGCCCGCGCGTCGAGGGTTACGGATTGCAGGCACTGGGCATTCCAACGCCACGCACCATCGACACCGACCAGTACCTGCAGACGCTGTATCCCAACATCTATGCCTGCGGCGACGTGGCCGGTCCCTACCAGCTCACCCACGTGGGCGCGCATCAAGCCTGGTACGCCACCCTCAACGCGCTACTGGGCGGGTGGTGGCGGTTCAAGGCGGATTACTCGGCAATCCCGGCCACCACGTTCGTGGACCCGGAAGTGGCGCGGGTGGGGCTCAATGAACGCGAGGCCGCCGAGCAGGACATCCGTTACGAGGTCACCCGCTACGACCTGGCCGACCTCGACCGCGCCATCGCCGAGGACGGCACGCGGGGCTTCGTCAAGGTGCTCACCGTGCCGGGCAAGGATCGCATCCTGGGTGCCACCATCGTGGGTGCGCATGCCGGCGAGCTGCTGGCCGAGTTCACCCTGGCGATGACCCACGGGCTGGGCCTGGGCAAGATCCTGGGCACCATCCACGCCTATCCAACCTGGGCGGAAGCCAACAAATACGCCGCCGGCGCGTGGCGCAAGGCACACGCACCGCAGGGCGCGCTACGCTGGGCGGAACGTTGGTTTCGCTGGCGGCGACGATGAAAACCCCGTTTCTCCTCTGCATCACGCTGGGCCTTGTCGCCTCGCCGGCCATGGCGAGCGACGGGGCGCTGTCGCTGCGTTTTTCCGACAGCGCCACGGGAAGCCAGCTGCCGTCCGGCTGGAAGCATTACGCGATGTCGCGGCACAAGATCAAAGCCGGCGTGATGCTGGTCCGCGATGGCGATGTCACCGTGCTGCACATCGATGCCGACCGCGGCGCAGGCAGCATCGCCCACCCGCTGAAGCTGCCGCCGGATCAGGTGTTGAGCTGGCGCTGGAAGGTGGACCACAGCGTGGCCAAGGCGAACCTGGCGAAGAAGCATGGCGACGATTTCGCGGCGCGCGTCTACGTGTTCTTCGACATGCCCGCCAGCACACTGACCTTCGGCGAGCGACTGAAACTGCGGATGGCCCGTGTGGTGATGGGGCACGCGCTGCCCCGCGCCGCGCTGTGCTACGTGTGGGACAACACGCATCCGGTCGGCACCATCGCGCCGAACGCCTACTATGGCGCCGTACGCACCATCGTACTGCAAAGCGGCAATGCCAACGCGGGCCGATGGCAGAACGAGCATCGCGATGTCGCCGCCGATTTCCGCGCCGCCTTCGACCGCCCGGCGCCGCAGATCACCGGCGTGGCCGTTGCCAGCGACACCGACAACACCAGCGGTCACGTCAACGCATGGTTCGGCGACCTCACCTTTTCGGCGTCCACCGCCACACCGGAGTCCACCGATGAATGACATCACCATCGACGTGCGACCGTCCTTCGCGCAGACGCTGCGCACGCACGGCGTGGCCCTGCCGCGCACGCCGCTGGAAATCCTGCAGGTCAACGTGGGCAAGCTGTGCGACCTGGCCTGCCATCACTGCCACGTCGAGGCTGGCCCCAAGCGCACGGAAATCATGCAGGCCGCCACGGTGGATCGCCTGCTGGCCTTGCTGGCCGACGCGCCGACCATCCATACCGTGGATTTGACCGGCGGCGCGCCGGAGATGAACCCGCATTTCCGCCAGCTGGTGCGCGAATCGCGCGCCATGGGCAAGACGGTGATCGACCGCTGCAACCTCACCATCCTGTTCCACGAAGGCCAGCAGGACACCGCGCAGTTCCTGGCCGAACAGGGCGTCAAGATCGTGGCCTCGCTGCCCTGCTACACCAAGGCCAACGTGGAAAAGCAGCGCGGCCAGCACGTGTTCGATCCGTCCATCCGGGCGCTGCGCATGCTGTCGGAACTGGGCTACGGGCGCGAAGGTTCGGGCCTGGAGATCGACCTGGTCTACAACCCCCTCGGCGCCACCCTGCCGCCCGCGCAGGCGTCACTGGAGGCGGATTACAAGCGCGAACTGGCCCAGCACTTCGGCATCCACTTCAACCACCTGTTCACCATCACCAACATGCCGATCAAGCGTTTCCTGCACCTGCTGGAGCGCGAGGGCCGCTACGACAGCTACATGCAGACCCTGCTGGATGCGTTCAATCCGCAGGCGGCGCTGGGCGTGATGTGCCGCAACCAGTTGTCGGTGGACTGGCGCGGGCATCTGTACGACTGCGATTTCAACCAGGCGCTGGAGCTGCCGCTGGGCGGCCGCGAACGCACGCTGTGGGACATCGATGCATTGACCGACATCGACCATGAGCGGATCGCCTTCGGCCGCCATTGCTACGGCTGCACCGCCGGCGCCGGCAGTTCCTGCGGCGGCGCGCTGGCCGTGTAGCGAGGACCTGTAGGAGCGACTTCAGTCGCGACGCTCTTCCGACGAACAGCAAAAGCTGTCGCGACTGAAGTCGCTCCTACAACGAGCGAATCCCGCGCCATTCACCCAACAAACACCCGAAGCACAAACATGACCGAAGACACCCAAACCAAGACCTGCTGCGGCGACGACTCCCGCGTCCGCGACGACGTGCGCGAGTACTACGGCGAGACGCTGAAAAGCAGCACCGACCTGCGTACCACCGCTTGCTGCAGCACCAGCGCCATGCCGCTGCACCTGCGCGAAACCGCCGCCCTGCTGCACCCGGAAGTCACCGAGCGCTTCTACGGTTGCGGCTCGCCCATCCCGCCTGCGCTGACGGGCGCCACCGTGCTGGACCTGGGCTGCGGCACCGGTCGCGACGTCTATCTGCTGTCGCGACTGGTCGGTGAACAAGGCTGCGTGATCGGCGTGGACATGACCGCCGCACAACTGGCCGTGGCTGAACGTCATCGCGATTACCACGCCAAAGCGTTCGGCCACGCGCGCAGCAACGTCAGCTTGCTGGCCGGCGATCTGGCCAACCTCGACGCGCTGGGCATCGCCGACAGCTCCGTCGACGTGGTGGTCTCCAATTGCGTGCTCAAC
>DATJCF010000061.1:0-6932 GCA_035514935.1 Rhodanobacter sp.
CTGGTGTGCTTTGCGGCGTACGTGGTGGGACTGGGCCGGGCGTTGCTCTCGGTGCGGCGCCCGTCGTGGCGGCTGCCGGCGTTGACCGACCGGGTGGCTCAATGCCTGCGTCCGTTTCCCTGGTGGTTGGGCGCGGCAGCGCTGGCGTTTGGCATGTTCGACCGCGCCAGCCGCACGATCGGCACCAGCCTGTCCGCCACGGTAGCGGCGCGCGGCCTGTTTGCACTGGTCGTCAGCGGTTTGATCGGCATGGCGCTGATGCGAATGCATCGCACGCGCCTGGCGTCAGCCAGCAGCGACGCCGAACCACAACATCGCCCCGTGTGGGTGGGCATCCTGATGGCCGCCGCCACGCTGGCCGTGGTGCTCTGCTGGCTGGCGGTGGCGACCGGCTTCATTGCGCTGGCGTTTTTCCTGGCCAGGGAAATGCTGTGGGTAGGCGTGATCGTGGCATCCACCTATCTGCTGATCCATCTGCTGACGGATCTGGTCACCGCCTTGCTGGCCCCGCAGGGACGTGGCGGCCAGCGCCTGCAAAGCACGTTCGACTTGCGGCCACACACGCTGGAGCAGGCGGTGATCGTGCTCAACGGCGCCCTGCGGGTGACCCTGGTGTTGCTGGCGCTGGCGACCGTGCTGACGCCGTTCGGCGCCGGCCCCGGCGACCTGATCACCAGCGCGAAGCAGACGTTCGGCAACCTCAAGCTGGGCGATCTGGCGATCGATCCGGGCAGCATTTTTACCGCTGCGATGGTGTTCGCGATCGGCTGGTACACGCTGCGCAGGCTCAAGTGCTGGCTGCGCGACAAGCTGCTGCCGAGCTCCACCATGGAGCTCGGCATGCAGGAGTCGCTGGTGACCCTGCTCGGCTACCTGGGCAGCATGCTGGTGTTCGTGCTGACGCTGGCCGCGCTGCACGTGGATCTGAAAAGCATCGCCTGGATCGTCAGCGCGCTGTCGGTGGGTATCGGCTTCGGCCTGCAGGCGATCGTGCAGAATTTCATCTCCGGCCTGATCCTGCTGGTGGAGCGGCCGGTGAAGGTGGGCGACTGGGTCAGCCTGTCGTCGGACGTCGAAGGTGACATCCAGCGCATCAACGTGCGCGCCACCGAAATCCGCATGGGCGACCGCTCCACCGTGATCGTGCCCAACTCGCAGCTGATCACCGCGAACGTGCGCAACGTGACCCTGGCCAACGCGCTGGGCCGCGTGCAGATCCTGCTGCCGCTGCCACTGGATACCGACGCGGGCATGGTGCGGTCATTGGTTCTCGACGTGCTGAAAGCGCACCCCGCCACGCTGGAGTCGCCCGCTCCGGTGGTGCAGCTGTCCGGCATCGACGCCAACTCGATGACCTTCAGCTGCACCGCCTACGTCAACAGCCCGCGCGACGTCGGCAACGTGAAAAGCGATCTGCTGTTCGAACTGCTCGACCGCCTGCGCAAGGCCGGGCTCCAGCTGGCGCGCACGCAAAGCATGCTGCTGCGCACGCTGCCGCCACCGCCCGGGGACGCCGAACGCACGGACTGAACCGACAGCCGCAACCGTGGCAGGCGAACCGGGCAGACCGGAAATTCAGGGTGTGGCGACGGGTTTCAGCGTTGAATCCGGTCGCGCGATGGCATACATCGCCCAGCTGATCTGTTTGAGCAGGCCGTGGTGGTCGTCGCCGATCCAGTAGACATTGCCGTGGGTGCGGTCGGGGAGGAAACGGAATTCCGACCTGGCACCGAGACCATCGAGCACGGCCTTCAACTTGTGTGCGGAGCCGTCGAGGTAGAACGTGTCGGCGGTGCCCACGTAGAGATGGATCTTGCCGTCCAGGTCGGGCTTCAACGCCGACCAGTGCTGCTGCAGGCGGTACGCAATGTCGTAGTGATCGCGCCAGTACGAAACCACCGCCGGATCGACGTCGCCGGTGTCGCGATCGAACATCGGCACGGGCCGGCCGTCCTTGCCGCGCGGCGAGAACACCCATTCGAACGAAGCCAGCTGGCCGCCGTAGCTGCCCAGCACGCGCTCGAGCTTCGCGAACTGCTCGAACGTGCCCAGCACCTTGTCGTGGTTGCGCACCAGTGGATAGGCCGAACCGTCGGGTCGGCGATAGGCATTGGCATGCGGCGCGTACAGGTTGATGCCGGTGAAGTCGTGGAAGTCGCTGGGGTCGGGCGAGGTCGACCAGGTGCCGCCGAAGATTTTCGGATAGCGCGTCTGCAGCCACAGCGTGGCCCAGCCGCCGGAAGAGTGGCCATTGAGGAAGCGGCCGTTGACGTCACCATCCATGCGGTAGTGCGCTTCGAGATGCGGGATCAGCTCGGTGGTCAGCGCCTGTCCCCACGGGCCGTTGTTGACCGAGTCCGCGAACTCGTGGGTACCGGTGGCACTGGACTCGTCCAGGAACACCCAGATCATCGGCGGCATCTGCTGCCTGGCCATCGCCGTGTAGGCGGTGACGATGGGGCGGATCACGCGGTCGTTGTTGCCGCCGAAACCCTGGGTGTAATAGACCGTGGGGTAACGGGTGGCGGCATTGGCGTCGTACCCGGGCGGTGTCAGCACCCAGCCGCGCATGCGGATCGGCCGGCCCCAGAACGCACTCAGCAGCGGGCTGGTGAAATCGACCCGTTGCGCGTGCGGGCGTGTCGCGATCACGTTTTCGCGCATCGCCGGCGACGCTGACACCGGCACGGCCCACGGGTCATCGTCTGCCGGCAACGTCTTCGCCACCTTCAGTTTCGGCACACCAGCCGCGGGCAGATGCAGCTTGACCACCTCGCTGACCAGGTCGCCGGCGCCACGCCCCAGGTAGTTGTAGTCGTGGTTCATGTCGAGCACGGCCTGCACCAGGTAATCACCCGGCGGCAACTGCGACCAGCCGGCGGGATATGCCATGTGCTCGGTGTCGACGTCGATCGTCTTCCCCGGCACCCAGTGCTCCACCTCGCGCGCCGCCACGCTGGTGACCGTGCCGCTGAACGGATCGGCATCCACCGATTCGACCGTGCTGCTCTTGCCCTTCGATTCCGCCTTGGCTGCCGCCTCGGCCACTTTCGCGTCTGTCGCGAACAGCAGCAGCCGGCCCGAGGCCGGTTGCGTGCCGTTGGTTCCGAGTTCGACCCGGATGTAGTGATGATCCAGTGCGCGGTCGCTGCGCGCCTGGGCGACGCCAACCAGCAACCCGAACGACAGCAGGGCCGCCACCGCATGATGCCGATACTTCATGTCCCTTCCCCTTCAGCATGGGCGCCGCGAATGGCGCGGTGGTGGATCACTTGTTCGCTGGCGCGTTGGTGGCGGCTTTCACCGGCGCCAGACGCAGATCCTGGAAATCGAAACTGAAATCGGTCAGCGGCGAAATCGGCTCCATCCGCACCTCGCGCACGGCCCCGTCAGGGTCCAGCGCGTAGCTGACGAACGCATCGGCATTCAGTGCGCGGTCGTCCCAGCGCACCACGAAGGTGTCGTGCTGCCACGGCGTCATGGTGCCGACCAGTTGCGCGGTCTTGCTGAAGCGCATGCGCAGCTTGCCGTTCTCGTGGCTGACGATGATGTCGCCGTACCAGGGGTCGCGGTAGCTGCCGGCGTACTTCGCCAGCGGCAGCGAAGGCTTGCTGTGCTTGTCGCGGGCGGCCTCGTGCTTGGCGAAGCTGTCGTCGGCATCGGACTGTGACTTCTGCACCGCCTTGGCATAGACGGACACCCAATCCGTCTTGTGATCGCGGTTCAGGTAGGCATCCAGCACGCGGTAGGTCACCGCGTTGAAGGCCGCGCCCGATTCGGCATTGGTCAGCACCACCACGCCCAGATGCTGGTCGGGTACCAGGGTCACCCGCGACACCATGCCGGGCCAGCCGCCGGTGTGCCATACCAGCCGCTGGCCGCGGTAGTCGGACAGGAACCACGACTCGCCGTAGCCGGAGAACTTCGGCGTCAGCGGGGCCAGCTCGGGAATCGACGGTTTGCGGATGGCGATGGGCGTCAGCATGCTCCACATCTGCTGCTGGCTCTTCTCGGAAAACAGCCGTTGCGGCTGGCCATCGGCACCCTTCGTGGACAGGACACCGGCGGCCAGTTGCACCTTCATCCACCTGGCCATGTCGTGCACGCTGGAATAGATGCCGCCGGCACCCGGATCGTTGAGCCAGGCCATCGGCGGCACCGGCTGCAGATCCTTGAAATCGGCCTTGGCGTGGCCGGTGGCTACATCCATGCCGGGGGTGATGTAGGTCTTGTCGATCAGTGATTCGTCCATGCCGACGGGCTTGAAGATGTGATCGCGCACATAGTCGGCATAGCTCTGCCCGGACGCTTTCTCGATCACCAGCGTGGCCACCGCGAACAGGATGTTGTCGTAGGCATAGCCGCTGCGGAAACCGTTCGCGATCGGCACATGCGCCAACCGCTGCACCACCTCCTTGGTCGTGTACGAGGTGGGCGGCCAATACAGCAGATCGCCCGCGCCCAGCGACAGACCGCTGCGGTGCGCCAGCAAATCGCGGATGCGCATTTCGTGGGTGATGTACGGGTCGGACATGCGGAACCACGGCAAGTGGTCGATCACCCGGTCGTCCATATCCAGCTTGCCCGCCTCGGCCAGCTGCTGCAGCGAGGCGGCGGTGAATGCCTTGGTGTTGGAGGCGATCGCGAACAGGGTGTGCGCATCGACAGCATCCGGCTTGCCCAGCTCGCGCTGGCCGAAGCCCCGCGCCAGCACCACGTTGCCGTCCTTGACGATCGCCACCGCGATGCCGGGCACGTCGAACGCCTTGCGCGCGCTTTCCACATACGCATCGAAATCCTGCAGCTGCGCGGCCAGCAGCGGGCGTACCTGGTCGTTGGTGGAGATGGGCAACTGCGGTATCGAGGACGTCGGTGTCTGCGCCGCGGCGCCCAACGTGGCGACGCACAATGCGCACGCCACCGACAGGCGCAAGACAAGAGGTCGTTGCAGCATCGATAACTCCATGACAGGGGCAGTCGCACCACTATCGCGGCAAACCAAGCGGCAGGCCAGCGCCGGAAGTCACGTGATCCAGCCGCTATCATTCACGACAGTTGCATGTACATCGCTGCAAACTGCGGCACCCACGCCGCCAGGCCTGTTTCCGATGGAACACCCTGACCACACCGCCGCCAGCAGCACGCAGCACAGGCCCATCCGCGTCGGCGTGGGGGGCTGGGTGTATGCGCCCTGGCGCAACAATTTCTATCCCGCCGACCTGTTGCGGCGGCTGGAGCTGGATTACGCCAGTCGGCACCTGCGCGCCATCGAGGTCAATGGCACTTACTACAGCGCGCAAAAACCGGCCACCTACGCCAAGTGGGCCGAGGCCACGCCGCCGGGTTTCGTGTTCTCGCTGAAAGCGCCGCGCTATATCACCGAAAGTCGGTCGCTGGCGCACAGCGGCAAAGGCGTGGACAGCTTCATCCATGGCGGCATCGAGGAAATGGGCGATCGGTTGGGCCCGATACTGTGGCAGCTGCCGCCCTCGCGAAAATTCGATGCCGACGACCTGGACGCTTTCCTGCAGGCGCTACCCCGCGTGTTGAACGGGCGGCCGCTGCGTCACGTGCTGGAGGTACGCAACCCCGGCTTCCTGTGCCCGGCTTATGTGGAACTGGTGCGCAAGCACGCGATCCCCACCGTTTTCACCGACTCGCCGAAATTTCCCTCGCTGGCCGACCTCACCGGCGATTTCGTCTACGCCCGGCTGATGCGCAGCATCGAAGAGATCGCCACCGGCTACGAAGACAGGGCGCTGGATCAATGGGCGGCACATGCCCAGGCCTGGGCCGCGGGCCGCGACATCGACGCCCTGCCGCATGTCAGCCCCACCCAACCGCCCGGACCACCGCGCGAGGTATTCGTGTTTTTCATCAGCAGCGCAAAACTGCGCAATCCCGCCGCCGCGATGGCGTTGCAGGAGCGGGTCGATCGGCTGGGGTAAATGCCCCACACAACCGCCGTTCACCCTGAACATCGTCGGGCAGTGGTATTTCCGTATCATCGCGTCTGCCCCGAACCGAAATGCCGCGACCTGCCATGCGCCGACTCCAACCGCTGATCCTGCTTGCCGCGCTGGTGGTTGCGCTGGTCATGTGGCGACAACCGCCGTCGACCTCGCCAGGGGCGGCCCCTTCCGCACCGGAAGTCGCCAGCCAGATCGACCACGCGGGCGATTCGTCGACACTGCCGGCATTCCTGCCGCCCGAGGCCCGCGATACCTTGCGCCGCATCGCCAGCGGTGGGCCATTCGCCCATAGCCAGGATGGCACCGTGTTCGGCAATTACGAACGCCACCTGCCGCAGCAACCGCGCGGCTATTACCACGAGTACACCGTGGAAACGCCCGGCGCACGCAACCGCGGCGTGCGGCGCATCATCACCGGCGACACACCACCGCGGGTCTATTACTACACCGACGACCATTACCGCAGCTTCCGCCGCTTCACGGTACAGCCATGAGCGCGCACCGTTTCGACCTCGACCTGACCCAGCCCGCGCAAAGCGGGGTGTATTTCGTCGGCACCACCGACCTCGACCGGCTGGCGAAGGCCGCGCGGCGCGACGAGCTGCAGGTGTGCCGCACGGACCTCGGCGGCTGCGCGGACAAGCACGAACTGCTGCAGCGCCTGGCCGTTTCGCTGACACTGCCGGCCAGCTTCGGGCACAACTGGGATGCCCTGGCGGACTGCCTGCGCGACATGAGCTGGTTGCCCGCGTGGGGCTACGTGCTGCTGTTTGAACGCGGCGGCGACCTGCGCAAGGCTGCACCGGAAGATTTCACCACCCTGCTCGGCGTGCTGGACGACGCGGCCACCTTCGGTGCCGACCACGACAAACCCTGGTTCGCGTTTCTGGCCCTGCCCGACGAGGCATTCGACGGCGGCTGATCGTGTCACGCTACGCCTTTGCCAACGCGCCCATCACC
>DATJCF010000062.1:0-5668 GCA_035514935.1 Rhodanobacter sp.
CTCAACGTCATCTACCCGAACAAGATCCAGATCATCGGCACCGAGGAGCTGAATTTTCTCGATGCGCTGGATTCGCGCCAGCGCTGGGAGGTGATCCACAAGATCGCCGCGCACCAGCCGGTGGCGCTGATCGTCACCAAGGATCAATCGGTACCTTCGGACCTGCGTGAAGTGGCCGAGGAAACCAACACCCCGCTGTGGAGCAGCACCAAGCGTGGCCACGAGCTGCTGACCTACCTGCAATACCACCTGGCGCGGATGCTGGCCGCCAAGGCCACCCTGCACGGCGTGTTTCTGGAAGTGTTTTCCATCGGCGTGCTGATCACCGGCGAGGCGGGCTCGGGCAAGAGCGAGCTGGCGCTGGAACTGATCAGCCGCGGCCACCGCCTGGTGGCCGACGACGCCACCGACTTCACCCTCATCGCGCCGGACGTGATCGACGGCACCTGCCCCGAACTGCTGCAGGACCTGCTGGAAGTGCGTGGGCTTGGCGTGCTCAACGTGCGCGAGATGTTTGGTCATACGGCCGTAAAGACGTCCAAATACCTTCGCCTCATCGTGCACCTGAAACCGTTGCGCGATGGCGAGGAAGGCGATGCCATGACCCGCATCACCGGCGACATCGGCCATCGCGACATTCTCGACGTACCGGTGCCGATGATCACCATCCCCGTGGCCTCGGGCCGCAACCTCTCGGTGCTGGTCGAGGCGGCGGTCCGCAACCACGCACTGAAAAGCAAGGGCATCGACCCGGCACAGACCTTCATCGACCGCCAGGCGCACCAGATGCACCGACTGCCCCCATGGTGAACCCATGAACGACGAAAACACTCCCCTGCTCAATCCTCTCGTCGACCCGCACGAGATCCATCTGATCGTGCTTACCGGCGTCTCCGGCGGCGGCAAGACGGTGGCACTGCGCGCGCTGGAAGACCTGGATTTCTACTGCGTCGACAATCTGCCCACCACCCTGGTGGCGCCGTTGGTGAACGCGGTGATTCAGGGCAAGGGTGGCAACCATCGCCGCATCGCGGTGGGTGTGGACGTGCGCAACCGCGGCGTCGATTTCGCGCAGATGCCGAACGTGCTGTCCGAGCTGGCCGGTGCCGGGGTGCAGGTACACCTGATCTTCATCGATTGCCGCGACGAGGTGCTGATCAAGCGCTATTCGGAAACCCGTCGCCGCCATCCGCTGGCGTCGCGGGGGCGTTCGCTGGGCGACGCGATCACCGAGGAGCGCCGCCTGTTGCGCCCGCTGATGGCGATCGCCGAGAAGGTCATCGACTCCAGCGAACTGAACGTGCACCAGTTGCGGCGCCTGGTGGCCACCGGCTATGCGCAGGCCACCGAGGGCCTGACCCTGATGTTCCAGTCGTTCGCGTTCAAGCGCGGCCTGCCGCTGGATTCCGACTTCGTGTTCGACGCGCGCTGCCTGCCCAACCCGCACTGGCAGCCGCACCTGCGGCCACTGTCGGGCAAGGACGCGCCGGTGCGCGAATTCCTCGAGGCCGAGCCCCTGGTGGGCGAGTATTTCGCCGACACCGCGCGCTGGCTGGATGCATGGCTGCCGCGCTTCGAGCAGGACGATCGCAGCTACGTCACCATCTCCATCGGCTGCACCGGCGGGCGCCATCGCTCGGTGTACCTGGTGGAAAAGCTGGCGGCGCATTACCGCCATCGCCGCGACGGCGTGTTGACCTTCCATCGCGAGCTGGACTGACCACGATGTCCCGGCAAAGCGCCATCACCCCGGCCTCCGATAAAGGCTTCACCGTGCTTGCGGGGCAGCGGGCATGAGCGTCGGCGTACTGCTGATGACCCACGAGGCGGTCGGCCACGCGCTGATTTCCGCCACGCACCACGTCATGCCCAAACTGCCGCTGCGGGTGATGGCGGTGGAGATTCCGCCGCAGGCCGATCCGGACGTGATGCGCACCCTCACCGCGCGGCATGCACGCGAGCTGGACGAGGGTGATGGTGTGCTTGTGCTGGCCGATCTCTATGGCGCCACGCCGTGCAACATCGGCCTGTCGCTGGGCGCGCTGGGCGTCCACCTGCGCTGCGTGTCGGGGCTCAACCTGCCGATGCTGCTGCGCGTACTCAACTATGCCGACAAATCGCTGGACGAACTGGCCGAGATCGCGGCCAGCGGCGGCCGCGGAGGAATCTTCATCGATCATGCGTAACCCTATTTATGCTTGAGCAGGACATCGTGGTATCGAACCGGCTGGGCTTGCACGCGCGCGCCTCGGCCAAGCTGGTACAACTGGTTCAGGGCTTCCAGTCCACCGTGTGGCTGATCAACCGCGGCCGCGAGGTCAACGCCCAGAGCATCATGGGCGTGATGATGCTGGCCGCCGGCATCGGCACGCCGCTTACCATCCGCGCCAACGGCCCGGACGAGGAACTGGCGCTGGCCGCCGTGGCTGAACTGTTCGAGCGCAAATTCGACGAGGGGGCGTGAGATGCCGGGAATCGGGAATGGGGAATCGGGAATGGGGAAATGCGGAGTGCGCGCGAGCGTCCCGCTTTCCGCAAGGGCCCGGCTGTCCGCTTTTCCGATTCCCCATTCCCCATTCCCCACTCCCGGCACCCCAAGAGGCGCCAAGTGAGACACCTCCTTCCCGGCACGATCGCGGCGCGTGGCATGGCGCTGGGCCGGGCGCGGCTGGTGCAGCCCAGCCGTTACGCGGTCGATACCCGGCCGTTGGCCGAAGAGGAGGTCGAAGGCGAGCTGGAGAACCTGCATCGCGCGCTGGACATGGCCCGGCAGGAGCTGCGCGAACTGCGCGGCAAGTTGCAGGGCGCGCTGGCGCGCGAGGTCAACGAGTTCATCGACGCGCACAGCCTGCTGCTGGATGACGCGGAGCTGTTGCGCGGGCTGGACGAACTGATACGTGTGGGCCATTACCGTGCCGGCGCCGCGCTGAAAAAGCAGCGCGAGAAGCTGTCGGCGATGTTCGAGGCGATGGACGACCCCTACCTGCGCAGCCGCAAGGAAGACGTCGAGCAGGTCATCAACCGGGTGATCGCTGCGCTGCAGCGGCAAACCAGCCCGGAGGAACGCAAGCTGGCTGCGCGGGTGGGCGAGATCCTCATCGCCGACTCCATCGCGCCCGCCGACATGGCGCAACTGGCCGGCAACGGGCTGCTCGGCGTGGTCGCCAGTTCCGGCAGTGCGTATTCGCACAGCGCGATCCTGGCGCGCAGCCTGGGCCTGCCGATGCTGGTGGGCACCCGCGATGCGCTGTCCCACATCCACGACGACGACCTGCTGCTGCTGGATGCCGAACGTGGCGAAGCAGTGGTGCATCCCACCGCGCAGGACCTGGCCCGCTATCGCGCCTGGCAACGCGAGGCGGTGATCGAGGGCCGCCGCCTCGCCCTGCTGGCGAACGCGCCCACGCGCACCCGCGACGGCCTCGACATCCGCCTGCTCGCCAACGCCGAAAGCCCCGCCGACGTGGCCTTGGCGCGCGCCCGCGGCGCCGATGGCGTGGGTTTGTACCGCACCGAATTCCTGTTCCTGCGACACAAGGATCTGCCCTCCGAAGACGAGCAGTTCATCGCCTATCGCGACCTGGTACTGGGCATGGGCGGCCTGCCCGTCACCATCCGCACGCTCGACCTGGGCGCCGACAAGGCCGACGCGGCCGGGCTGGTGATGCAGGGCGAGGAAAACCCCGCGCTGGGCGTGCGCGGCGTGCGGCTGTCGTTGCGCTATCCCGCGGTATTTTCCACCCAGATCCGCGCCATCCTGCGGGCGGCCTGCTACGGCCCGGTGCGCGTACTGGTGCCGATGGTGACCCAGCCCGACGAACTCATCGCCGTGCGCACGCTGTTCAAGCTGGCGCGGCAGGAGCTGAAGCGCGAGAACATCGACCTGCCCGAAAAACTGCCGCTGGGCGCGATGATCGAGGTGCCGGCCGCGGCAATCAACGTGCGCGCGCTGATCGAACACGCCGATTTCCTGGCTATCGGCACCAACGATCTGGCGCAATACGTACTGGCCGCCGATCGCGGCAACGACGCGCTGGACAACATCTACAGCCCGCTGCAGCCGGCGCTGCTGCGGGTGCTGTCGCACGTGATCGGCGCCGGGCGGCGGGCCGGCAAACCCGTGAGCCTGTGTGGCGAGATCGGCGGCGACGTGAACTTCACCGCGTTGCTGCTGGCGCTGGGCCTGTGTGAATTCAGCATGCACCCCGGCCAGATCCTGCTGGTGCGCGACCGCCTGGCCACGCTGGACCGCAGCGCCCTGCGCCATCACGCGCCGCGCCTGCTGCGCGCCCACACCCACGAGCAGGTCGCCGCCCTGCTGGCCGAGATCAGCGACGCCGCCTAGGCAAGGCCTGTAGGAGCGCACCCTGTGCGCGATGCTTTTTCGGGATTCGGGATTAGCAAGAGCAAGAGCTCGCGCACAGGGTGCGCTCCTACATCAGTCGTCGGCCGGTACCGGCATCGCGAAGAAACGCATCCAGCAAGGCACCGCGGTATTTCTCCTTGTGCAGCAACAGCGACAGCTTGCGGCGCAGGTCGAGAAACGGGGTTTTCAGTGCCTTCAGCCGACCGGTGGCCAGCGCATCGGTCAGCGCCACCTCGGGCAGGCAGGCGATACCCAGACCGGCGGCCACGGCCTGCTTGATGGCCTCGATCTGGTCCAGTTCCAGCACGGTTTCGCCGGGCGGCAATTGCGACAGCACGCGCTCGCTGGTGGCGCGGGTGGCCGAGCCCGGTTCGCGCAATACCCAGCGGGCGCCCACGAAATCGGCGGGCTTCAATCCGCGCTTGCGCGCCAGGGGATGGTCCGGCGGCGCGCACACAACCAGCCGGTCATCGCGCCAGGGCCGTATCTCCAGCGACGGATGCGTCACCGGGCCCTCGACGCAGCCCACGTCGAGGCTGTGGTCGATCACGGCGGCGGCGATCGTGGCGGTGTTGCCCACGCGCAGGCGCACGGCCACCTGCGGGTGCGCGCGCACGAAATCGCCCAGCAGTTCACCCACCCGGTAATTGCCCACGCTGTTGCTGGCGCCGATACGCAGTTCTCCGCCCAGTTCCACACCTTCGCCGCCGCGGCGGGCGAAGTCGGCGTGGCGTTCCAGCAGTTCCTGCGCCAGCGGCAGCAATTCGCGGCCGCGGGTGTTGAGGCGCAAGCGCCCACGCTCGCGGGCGAATACCGGCGAGCCGAGCTGCCGCTCCATTTCGGCCAGCGCCATGCTGGCGGCCGGCTGGGTCAGGTGCAGGCGTTCGGCGGCGATGCGCACGCTGCCGTGCAGGGCCACCTGCACGAAGACCTCGAGTTGCCGCGGGCTGATGTTGATCATCATTTCATCTTATACGCCACATCAAATATTCGAAATTTTGTTGATCGCTGGCGGCGACCACAATGCGCGGGTCCCCACGGAATCCCCATGCACGCCACCGCTTTTGCACCCACGCATCCACGCACTGTTCTGCCCGGCCTGGTGCTGGCGGCGGCGATCGCCGTGCTTGCGCTGCTGCTGGGTCGCTGCCTGCCGCTGATCGGCGGGCCGGTGTTCGGCCTGGTGCTGGGCTTGCTGGTGCGCAGCGTGTTAGCGCCTGACGCGCGGTTTGTCCCGGGCATCACGTTTGCCAGCACCACCGTGCTGCAGGCGTCGATCATTGCGCTCGGCTTCGGGCTGAG
>DATJCF010000063.1:0-11127 GCA_035514935.1 Rhodanobacter sp.
CCGCAGCACGCGGTTGACCATGTTGTGTTCGTCGGCGTCCAGCACGCCCTGCTCGGCGCTTTCGGCCACCAGCAGGCGAATCTCCTCCTCGGTGACCACGCCGCGGCCCTGCTGGTTGATCCGCAGCATCCGCAGCAGCAGGTTGCTGGACACGTTCAGCAGCCACACGAACGGCGCCGTGAGCCGCGACAGCAGCAGCATCGGGAACGCCACGATGGCGGAGACTTTCTCCGGCGCCGCCAGCGCCAGCCGCTTGGGCACCAGCTCGCCGATGACGATCTGGATGAACGAGATCAGCACGAAACCCAGCACGATGCCGATGATGCGGGCATAGGGGAGCAGCCAGGCCACGCTGTCGCTGCGTAACGCGTTGGCGATGTGGGCGCCCAGCGCATCGCCGGCCACGGCACCCGTGATCAGCATCACCAGGGTGATGCCCACCTGCACGGTCGACAGGAAATGCTCCGGCGATTCGGCGTGGCGCAGCGCCAGGGCCGCGCCGCGGCTGGTTTTCGCCATCTGCTTGAAGCGGCCCTTGCGGGAGACGACCAGCGCCATCTCCGACAGCGCGAAGAAGCCGTTGCAGAGTGCCAGCACGAAGACGAGCGCGATTTCGATCAGCATCGCGGCGGGGTTGGGGGCGGAGGCATGGGGGCAGTGTAAGGGCAGCGAGGCTCGCAGTTCACCTTTTGCGGGCGCAACCGTACGGGGCGTGTGTCCTGTAACATTCCGCTATTCCGCTTCCTCCAGGCAAGGCCGCATGTTTTCACTGCAGACGATTTTCGGCAAAGGCGACAAATTCTATGGCTTGCTCGAACAGAGCGCCGGCGCCGCCCATGAAAGTGCCAAGGCCCTGCACGACCTGCTGACCAACCCCGGCAAAGGCTCGGTGATGGCCGGTTTCACCGCCACCCGTGCCCGCGAAAAGGAACTGGCCGCGCAGATCAGCGAAGGCCTGGTGAACACCTTCGTCACCGCGCTGGACCGCGAGGACATCGAGGCGCTGAACTCGGCGTTGTACAAGATCCCCAAGACGGTGGAGAAATTCGCCGAACGCTTCGAGATCGTGGCCGATCGCCTGGACGGCGTGGATTTTGCCCAGCGCGCGCTGGTGCTGGAGCGCTCCAGCGCCGTGGTGGTGGAGATGATCGGCGAGCTGCGCCGCGGCCTGCGCATCGACCCGGTGAAGAAACTGCAGGATCGTCTGCAGGCGCTGGAATCGGAAGGCGACCGCATGCTGCTGGCGCCGTACCGCACGTTGTATGTGGAGGGCGGCGACGTGATGCGCGCGATGCTGGCCAAGGACTTGTTCGAGCTGATCGAGAAGGCGATCGACAAATGCCGCGACGTGGGCAACATCGTCTATTCGATCGTGCTGAAGAATTCCTGAGGGATTTCGCCGTGTCCCTTGCCCTGTTCTTCCGTCGGCGCACGACCGCGACGACCACTTGCCCGCTTCACACCGGATACCAACCATGACCCTGGTGATCGCGGTGGTGGTGATCGCGCTGGTCTTCACCTACATCAACGGTTTTCACGACACCGCCAACTCGATCGCCACCGTGGTGGCGACCAAGGTGCTGACGCCGGGACAGGCCGTTTTGCTGGCGGCCGGCACCAACCTGGTCGGCGCGCTGATGGGCACGGCTGTGGCCGCCACCATCGCCTCGGGCCTGATCAACGCCGGCGTGCTGGAGATGAGCTCGCAGATCCTGATCTGCGCGCTGCTGTCGGCGATCATCTGGAACCTCATCACCTGGTGGCTGGGCCTTCCGTCCAGCTCCAGCCATGCACTGGTCGGCTCGCTGGTGGGCGCGGCGGTGGCGGCGGCAGACAACAATTTTTCGGCGGTGATCTGGGCGCAGAACGGCTTTGCGCGAGGCGAAGGCGTGATCCCCAAGGTCATCCTGCCGATGGTCTATTCGCCGGTCGCCGGTTTCATCCTCAGCTTTGTGTTGATGGGCGGGTTGTATGCGCTGCTGGCCTGGTTCGCCAACCGGCAGGGCTGGTTGCGCCGGTTTGGCCGCACGCCGTTCGTGAACTCGTTCTTCGGCAAGGCGCAGATCGTGTCGGCCAGCGCCATGGGCGTGGCGCACGGCATGAACGATGCCCAGAAAAGCATGGGTATCATCGCGCTGGCGCTGGCTGGCGCCACCGCCGCGCACCAGTTCGATCACTTGCCCGAATGGCTGGATTTCCTGCGCATCGACGGCGATCCCGCCGGTGGTTTCGCGATTCCCGTCTGGGTGAAAGTGGTCTCCGCCCTGACCATGGCCGCAGGCACCGCCGGCGGTGGCTGGCGCATCATCAAGACGCTGGGCCACAAGATGGTCAAGCTGCATCCGATCAACGGCTTCGCTGCGGAAACCGGCTCGGCTTTCGTGATTTTCGTGGCCTCCGCCTTCGGCATCCCGGTGTCAACCACGCACAACGTGTCGGCCTCGATCATGGGCGTGGGCGCGGCCAAGCGCTTCAACGCGATCCGCTGGTCGGTGGTGGAGCGGATGGTCTGGGCGTGGATCCTGACCCTGCCGGTCACTGCGCTGCTGGCGTACGGCCTGGTGCTGGTGGCCCACGCACTGTCCTGACGCTCCTGGGAGCCTGGCCGGCAGAGACGCAAGTGGCTGCGGCTTCTCACTTGGTTTCTGCCGCCCAGGCCCCTAGAGCGAGTCGCTGTCGGCGGCGATCACCTGCTCCAGCTCGTCGCCCAGCGAGCCCAATTCGCTGATCAGCCGTTGCAGCTCGCCTTCGTCCAGCGTCTCGTACGGGCGGTTTTCGCACAGGTGCAGGTAGGGC
Organism: Rhodanobacter sp.; assembly: GCA_035514935.1. Lineage (GTDB taxonomy): Bacteria > Pseudomonadota > Gammaproteobacteria > Xanthomonadales > Rhodanobacteraceae > Rhodanobacter. The sequence continues at coordinate 2,797 of DATJCF010000063.1, forward strand.
GAGCCGTCGAGGTCGGTGACCGCAAGAAATCCCGTGCGCTGCAGCCAGTTGAAGCGCAGGCAGCGGTTGGGGTCGATACCCGCCAGCGGACCCACCGGGGTGGAAATGCGCAGGTAGCGGCGGCCGTCCTCGCCTTCCAGTTCCGCCAGGTAGATACCCTGGTAACGATCCTTCGCCAACCCCAGGTCGAAACTGATCAGGTAGGGATCGTTGTGGCGCAGCGCGTAGTGGCTGCCGATATGCGAACGCACGGCTTCGAAATGGCGCATGGAGGCTTCCGGGGTGGCGGGCGAACACTGGTACTCTGCCACGTCCCCCCGCTTGCGTCTTGTGAACCATGAGCGATGCCGCCCGCCGCATCTATGCCGCGATCGCTGCTATCCCGCGCGGTCGCGTGGCCAGTTACGGCGCCATCGCTGCCCGCGCCGGATTGCCGGGGCGGGCGCGGCTGGTGGGCAAGCTGCTGGGTGAAACGCCCGACGGGCTGGAGCTGCCGTGGTACCGCGTGCTTCGCGCCAGTGGCGAGATCGCGCTGCCGCGCGACAGCGACGGCTTTCGCGAGCAATGCCAGCGGTTGCGTGCCGAGGGTGTCGAGGTGAAAGGCGGCCGCGTGCCGCTGTCCCGTTTCGGTCTGGATGGCGACCTGGACCGGGCGCTGTGGGGCATGCCGGGCGACTGAGGGTTCCCGGACCTGATGGGCACTGCGCGAAACTTCATCCAACGCCGACAACGTATGGCGCTGTGGCCGCATTGACACGGCGGAACCGGTTCCACCAGCATCGAAAGTCCACATGCGGGGGAGGCCAGGGATGAGCCGGAACAAGCTGGGTTGGGTGTTGGCGTTGCTGTTGGCAGGGTTGATCGGGGGCTGGTTTCTCTCCGGTTATCTGGTGCTGCTCCTGCTCGGCTTGCGCGATACGCCGCTGGCCTGGAACACGTGGTGGCAATACCTGCAGGTAATGGATCTGCCGCAGTTCGCGCCCTTCGCCCCCAGGATCAAGCTCAGCGGCGCCATCGGGTTTGGCTTGCCGCTGCTGGCGTGGGTCGGCGCGCTGATTCCGCTGCTGAAGACCAGATCCGCCTCCCTGCACGGCGATGCCCGCTTCGCCACGCTGTCCGACCTCAAGAAGGCCGGGTTGCTCAAGCAAACCCCGCAAAGCATCCTCATCGGCGCGTACAAGGGCCGCTACCTGTGGCTGGGCGGCGCCCAGCACGTCATCACCATCAGCCCGACCCGCTCGGGCAAGACCACCAGTGTCGCCATTCCAGTACTGCTCTCGTATCAGGAGTCGATGGTGGTGCTCGACCTCAAGGGCGAGCTGTTCAAGGCCACCAGCGGCTGGCGCCAGGCACAAGGCCACGCCATTCGCATCTGGGCACCCTACGACGAGGCGGGCAACACCCATCGTTTCAACCCGATGACACCGCTGGCGGGGATGGACCCAGGCAAGCGCATCGGCGAGATCCAGACCGTCGCCGCCATCCTGTATCCGGATGAAGCCGGCAAGGACCCGTTCTGGACCGCACAGAGCCGCGCCGCCTTCACCGCCTTCGCGTCGTTCCTGTTCGAGGGCTGGGATCACGGCTGCCGCAGCGGCCTGCCGGACATGCACCCCAATACCCACGAAGGCTTCCCCAGCTTCGAGCGCATCCTGCGCCTGTCCAGCGGTGCCGATGGCCAGGGCACCAAAGAGATGCTGCAGACCATCCTGAAGGATCCGCGCTACGCGTTCGTCAGCACCCAGACCCGCACCGTGTTCGGCAACCTCGCCGGCCTGGCCGAACAGACCTTCTCCTCCGTCCTCGCCACGATGCAGGCACCGCTGCAGCAGTTCCTCAGCCCCATCCTGGCCGCCGCCACCAACGCCACCGACATCGATGTGGCCAGCCTGCGCAAACAGCCGACCACGCTGTACGTCATCATCCCCACCAACAAGCTGGACGAAAGCAGCAAGCTGCTCAACATCTTCTTCAGCACCGTGATCGGCAGCAATCTCACGAAACAACTGGGCGAGGAGCCGGAGCTGAAGCACCAGATGCTGATGCTGATGGACGAATTCACCGCCATGGGCCGGATGGACGTCTGGGCCAAGCGCATCTCGATCTCCGCCAGCTACGGCGTGCGCGACCTGTGCATCGTGCAGAGCCGCGCCCAGCTGCGCTCCGCCTACGGTGACGACGACGCGCAGAACTTCATCACCAACCACGGCGCGCAAATCGTGTTCGCCCCGCGCGAACAGAGCGATGCCAACGAATACAGCGAAATGCTCGGCTACAAGACCATCCGCAAGGAACACCGCAGCACCAGCCGCGGCCGCGGCACGAACCAGGTCTCGATCAACCACACCGAAGAAAAGCGCGCGCTGTTCCTGCCCCAGGAAATCAAGGAGCTCCCCGCCGACGACGAGCTGATCTTCTACGAAGGCTGCAAACCGATCCGGGCGAGGAAGAACTGGTATTTCAAGGACAAGCAGCTCAAGCAGCGGGCTGGCGTGGCGCCGGCGGCGATCAAGGTGGTGACGGCAAGCATGCAGCAGAAGGACGCGTCCACGAAGGATGTCATCCGTCCGAATGACGCGAAGGAAGCCCAATGGCTGGCGAGCTAGGAATCAACAAAAGAGGTTCCGTGTCGTATCGTTCCGGCGTCGCCTGCTGTCGAACGAGAAGCTCCATCACGGCCGAAAGGACCCTGACGATGCCGCTTAGAACTGCCGCCACGCTCTTTTTTGCCATCACCCTGACCACAGGATGCTCCGCCATGCATGGTGACCCGAAGAACCCAGAGAGAAACCCTCATCCCGTCAAACGTTATGAGGTCACGGCCACAGTGGGGGCGCCAGGGGCATGGGATTCCGTGACCGGAACGATTTTCTTTGATGTAGCCAATGTGGATTGCGTTCCGCAGGATTCATTCACCGGCGGGCGCAATGTGCCGAATACCAGCTATGAAATCGAGATGTCCCGTATAAACGAAAATACATGGAAGGGCTATTTTCTTCGAGACTATCTCCAAGATGACGATTACTACGACCTTGGCGTATGCCACTGGGATGTCACTGGCTTGGTTCCCTCTTTCACTATCCATGGAAAAGCATTCAATGCGTCGATCCTGTTGCAGGACGCATTGAATGATGGGGCGCAGGAGATATATTTCAAAAAGAGTGATCTTCTTGGAAACCATCTTGAAAGGGGTGAGGTATTGATCTCGTCTTTCGACAATGAAGAAGTAGTTCATCATCCCGATGGTTTTTTTACAATTAGCGTCGGCGTCAAAGAGGCGACGCCATGAATACAGACCCGCAGTTCGCTGCTGCCGCCGCCAGTGACGCCTATAAGGATCGTTCTCAATCCGACGTGAAGAAGCAACGGCCTATATTATTGAATGACGGTGAATACACGGTGTTCGCCTATAAAGCTGATCCAGGCAGTGGCTTCCATGGGGCGGCGTACCAGAACAAGAAAACGCATGAAATCATCATCGCTTATCGCGGGACTGATCCGGACATAAAAGGCCATGCGCGCACCATGTTGCAGGACGTCGCTGCCGATTTCGTCATGGTGCGTGATCAGCTCAATCCCCAAAAAGCGGCGGCGGATGCTTTTACTCAAGAAGTTCTTGCCAAGGCCGAGAAATCCGGCCTTTCCAAGGGCCAGATTATAGTGGCTGGCCATTCGCTGGGCGGATCTCTAGCAGAGATCGAGGCGTCGAAATTCGGTTTGTGCGGCGTGACGTTCAATAGCTACGGCGCCACCGACTTAAACTATGGCATAACCGAAGGCGGCAACAAAGTCGTCAATTATGTGATGGCTGGCGACCCGGTGAGCGCAGCCAGTGGCCACTATGGCCGAGTAGTGGCGTTGGCAAGCGATCAGGATATTGCGAATCTCCGGGGTTCGCGTTACCTCGATGCGCACACCGGTGCAATCGCGCCGAATCCATTGCTAGCCATGAGCTTGGGCGATCACAGCGTCACGTGGTTCACTGGGCCGAATAGCGTGCTGAAGCCTGAGAACATGGCGCAAGCCATGCGAAATTACGCGCAAAGCAGGGCCGCCATCGACCATTTTCGGGGTGACGTGTACGACTCGCGCGCCGAATTGGCGGTGGCATTGAACAGTACGGAACATCTGAATCTGGAGTCCACTTACGCGCACCTGTCTCCTCGAATGCAGCAGCAACTGGTGGAATATCACGCATCCCTGGTTGATTCATCGATCCAGGATGCGTTGGAGCACAACCGCGTCGTCGACGGCGCCACGGATGCGCTGGAGCAGGGCAGTGTCTTGTTTCAGGCGGGCGGCCAGTACGTGCAGCGGGGTGCTGATCAGTTGGCGGATGGCATTCGCTCGACGGGACACGTCGTGCAGCAGCGGGCCGATGAGGCTTCACGTATCGCCTGGGCAGCCGCGCCGCTGGACCCGGGCGTTGCCGGTGGTGTCGCCCTGGGGGCGAAGGCTGTCGGTTTTGCTGCGCATGTCGAAGCGGAGGGGCTGGCGCAGACCAGTCACCTCGCCGGCCAGGCCGCTCACGCTACGGGGCAGTTCGTTGCCGGGTTGGGGCAGGAACTCAAGCATGGCGTGGAACAAGGCGTTCATGTCTATGCCAGTGCGGTGCAATCCAGGGTGCATCAGGCCGAGGCGGCCCTCGTGCACCGTATCGATAGCTCTATCGAAAACCACGCGCGGCTCGGAGAGATGGTGGATGCCGTCGGTCATGCCTATTCAGACGCCAAACGGACGATGTCACATGGGATGGATGCGGCGGAGCGCGCCGCTGGCGAAGCCTATGACACCTTGTCACATTCGGGACGGTGGTTTGGAGATGTGCCAGCGGCCTCGCGGCCGACCGAGTCTGTACCCGACCAGGTCCGCGCCGTCGTTCCAACCGACCCGGCTCATGAGGTCAGCGATCCGCGCCATCCAGACAGCACCAACCATGCGCTTTACAACGAGCTGCATCGACGTATCCCTGATGCTTCGGAAGCCCGATTGCTGCAATTCACGGCTGCATGTCATGCGCACGAGATCACGGCGAATAACCTGCAACAGGTCCATTTCGACCGTGCGGGCGGGCAAATGCTGTTCCGGGGATCGGGCATGTTGGCCACGCCGGCCAGTGTCGACGTGAGGGTCCCGTCACCCCAACCGCAGCAATCCATCCTGCAGATCCAGCAGCACGATCAGCAGCCGCAAATCGCGGGTTGGGTCCCGTCGCAAAGCGCGGCCATCCAGCAAGGGCCAGGGCTCGCCGGGCGGTAACTCGCGCAGGCGAAATCGCCGTCGTCGGCACGCCATGGCTGAACGATCCGTGCGTCCTTCGCCGACAGACGCCACCCCGCGGTTTGCTAGCATTGCAGGATGACTTCCCCTGCCCTCGACCTGCTGCAAAGCGTTTTCGGTTATTCCAGTTTCCGCGGCCAGCAACAGGCCGTGGTGGAGCATCTCAGCGAGGGCGGCGATGCACTGGTGCTGATGCCCACGGGCGGTGGCAAATCGCTGTGTTACCAGGTGCCGGCGCTGTTGCGCCAGGGCACGGGCATCGTGGTGTCGCCGTTGATTGCGTTGATGCAGGACCAGGTTGACGCGTTGCGCGAAGCGGGCGTGGCCGCGGCCTTTCTCAACTCCAGCCTGGCTGCCGGTGAGCAGCGCGAGGTGGAGCGGCAACTGGAAGCCGGCGAGCTGAACCTGCTTTACGTGGCGCCGGAGCGCTTGCTCACCAGTCGTTTCCTGGCCCAGTTGGAACGCACCGAAGTGGCGTTGTTCGCCATCGACGAGGCGCATTGCGTTTCGCAGTGGGGCCACGATTTTCGGCCTGAATACCGTGAGCTGGCGATCCTGCAGCAGCGCTTTCCGCAGGTGCCGCGCATCGCGCTCACCGCCACCGCCGACCCGCGTACGCGCGAGGAGATCGTGGAGCGGCTGTCGCTGCAGAACGCGCGCCAGTTCGTGTCCAGTTTCGATCGGCCCAACATCGGCTACCGGGTGGGCCTGCGCCACAACGCCAAGCGCCAACTGGGCGAGTTCCTGCTGGGGCACCAGGGCGAATCGGGCATCGTGTATTGCCTCAGCCGGCGCAAGGTGGACGACACCGCGGCGTGGCTGGCCGAATCGGGCGTGGAGGCGTTGCCGTACCACGCTGGGCTGGATGCGGCGACGCGCGCGAAGAACCAGAAGCGCTTCCTGCGCGAGGACGGTGTGGTGATGGTGGCCACGGTGGCGTTCGGCATGGGCATCGACAAGCCCGACGTACGCTTCGTGGCGCATCTGGACCTGCCGCGCAGCATCGAGGGCTACTACCAGGAAACCGGCCGCGCCGGCCGTGATGGTTTGCCGGCCGAGGCGTGGATGATCTACGGGCTGTCCGACGTGGTCACCATGAGCCAGATGATCGCGCAGTCCGAATCGGCCGATGAGCGCAAGCGGGTGGAGCGGCAGAAGCTGGAATCGCTGCTGGCGTATGCCGAAGCCACCGATTGCCGTCGCCAGTTGCTGCTGGGCGCGTTCGGCGAAAGCTATCCCGGCCCCTGCGGGCATTGCGACAACTGCATCGCACCACCCAAAACCTGGGATGCCACCGTGCCCGCGCAGAAGGCGTTGTCCGCGGTGTACCGCAGCGGACAACGCTTCGGTTCGGGCCATGTCATCGACATCCTGCGTGGCGAGGAAACCGAGCGCGTGCGCAGCCTGGGCCATCACCAGCTCAGCACCTTCGGTGTCGGTGCCGATATGGACGAAAAGCAGTGGCGCTCGGTGTTCCGCCAGTTGCTTGCCGCCGGTTTGCTGGAGGCCGATGCCGAAGGTTATGGCACCTTGCGCCTCACCGCCGCCAGCCGTGGCGTGCTCAGCGGCGGCCAGTCGGTGAAGCTGCGCGAGGATGCCCGGCCCGAGCGCGCGGCCCGTCGCCGCCGCGACAGCAAGCTGGTCACGGGCGGCGGCAGCCTGGGCATCGAGGCTTACGAGCAGGGCATGTGGGATGCCTTGCGCGCGGTGCGCACGCAACTGGCCAAACAGCAGGGCGTGCCGCCGTACGTGGTTTTCCACGACGCCACCTTGCTGGCGATGCTGCGCGCGCTGCCCGCCACCGAGGACGAACTGGCCACCATCAGTGGCGTGGGCGAAGCCAAGCTGAAGCGCTACGGCCGCGATTTCCTGGCAGTGATCAACGCGCAGGAATAGGCGGGGCGAGGCTTCGCGCGGGCCTCGACCCGCCAGGCCACCGCGGGGCTTGGCAAAACAGCTACGATTCGGGAACAGCCCCGGTCTGCACCGATCGGCGGGCACCGCCTTCTGGCCAGTTTTCCCGGATCGACCGCGGATGAAAAGAAAAGCCACATCGCTCGACATCGCCCACCTGGCCGGGGTTTCCCAGGCCACGGTGTCGCGGGCGCTCAGTGGCAGCACCCTGGTCAGCGCGGAAACCCGCCGGCGCATCCAGGCCGCGGCCGATCAGCTCAACTACACGGTGGACAAGAACGCCTCCAGCCTGCGCCGCATGTATTCGGGCACGCTGGCGTTGCTGTTTTTCGAGGACCCCACGGCGGATGAGTCGCATATCAATCCGTTCTTCCTGTCGATGCTGGGCTCGATCACCCACGCCTGTGCGCGGCAGGGCTACGACCTGCTGATTTCGTTCCAGCAGTTCTCGCGCGACTGGCATGCCGACTTTGCCGACAGCAAGAAGGCCGACGGCATCATCCTGCTGGGCTACGGCGATTACCTGGCCTATCGCGACAAACTGGAAAAGCTGGTGGCGCAGGGCACGCATTTCGTGCGCTGGGGTGCGGTGCTGCCCAACCAGCCCGGCGTTTCCATCGGCTGCGACAACTTTCGCGGCGGCCAGACGGTGGCCGAGCACCTGCTGGAACGCGGCCGTCGCCGCATCGCCTTCCTGGGCGACGCGACCAGCCACTATCCGGAATTCTTCGAACGCTACCGCGGCTACGTCGATGCCTTGCAGCGGGCGGGTTTGCCGGTCGAGGCTTCGCTGCAGGTCAACGCCGAAAGCACCGAGCAATCGGGCTACGAGGCGATGCGCACGCTGATCAGCCGTGGCACGCCGTACGACGCCGTGTTTGCCGCCAGCGACCTGATCGCCATCGGCGCCCTGCATGCGCTGGGCGACCACGGCCTGCAGGTGCCGCAGGATGTCGCGCTGGCGGGCTTCGACGACATCGCCACCGCCAGCTTCGTCAGTCCACCGCTGACCACCGTGCTGCAGGACACCAAGCGGGCAGGCGAAGTGCTGGTCGACAGCCTGCTTAGCCAGATCCGCGGCGAATCGGTGGAAAGCGCGGTGCTGCCGGTGAAGCTGATGGTGCGGCGTTCGAGCGG
>DATJCF010000064.1:0-12190 GCA_035514935.1 Rhodanobacter sp.
CCACCAGGCATTGCGGTTGGCCACGCCCAGCCGGATCACCCGCGCCGGATCCACGCAGGGGCCGAGCGCATCGTCGTTGACCAGGATCCAGCGGCGCTGCGGCGCCTGTGCCTGCCATGCCAGCGCATCGTGCATCTGCGCCGCCGGGGGTCGCGAGAAGCCGAACTCCACCGGCGGCCGCCGCGCCTGCAGCAACAGCTCCTCGCGCCACTGCACCAGCGCCAGCTCACCGTCGGGGCCGATCCGCTCATCCGCGCTGCGCATCAGCGCACGCACCGACTGGTTGTCATTGAGCAGCGGGTAGGTGCTGACCGACCAGCCCACCCAGGCCACGCCCAGCCCCACCAGCAGCGCCAGCACCCCGCGGCGAGGACGGAACCATGCTGCCGCCAGCACAAACAGCACGCCCACGCCGATCGCGCACCACCACAGCGCGGCGCCACCATCGGGCAGTTCGTAACCGGCGGCGATACGCTGCGCGGCGCGCGGGTGAGCCAACAGCGCCCAGGTACCAGCGGCCAGGAAAACCACGCCCATCAGCACGCCCAGCGCGAACGCCGCCCGCGAAAACCAGCGTTTGACCAGCAGCGCATCCATGAACGGCGCCATCGCCAGCACCACCATCGGCAACGCCGGCAATAGATAGATCTCGCGTTTGCCGGAGGGGATGCTGAAAAACAGCAAGGCCAGCAACCACCACGCCAGCGGCAGCAACACGCGTGCCTCACGTCCGCGCAGCGCATCGCGCCATGCCGGCAGCAGCAGCGGGATCAGCAGGCAGGCCGGAAACCAGTCGCGCGCCATCACCAGCAGGAAGAACCAGGCCGGCTCCGCATGCGCCCATGAATTGGCGTAGCGCTGGGCGGTCTGGCGAAACAGCAGGTCCTGCACGTAGGCGATATATTCGGGCGTGTCGAAGCCATAGGCCGCCACCAGCATCGGTACCAGCCACAGCGCGATCGGCAGCAGGAACACCAGTGCGCCAGCGGCCCAGCGCCAACCATCGCCGCGGGTTTGCGTTACCCCCGGCCAGTGCCGCAGCCGCGCAAATAAATACGGCAACAGCATCAGCAGGACCAGCACGCCGACGCCCTTGGTGATCACGCCCAGCCCGGCCGCAAAGCAGCCCAGCCAATACGCCCGCCAGTCCGGCCCGCGCAGGCAGTGCACCAGCAGGCCGGCATTGCCGATGGTTACCCAGAACAGCAGCAGCGGGTCGATCTGCGCATGCTTGATCACATCGACAAACTGGATCGCCGCCAGCAGCAGCACTGCCGCCAGCAAACCGATGCGCGCATTCCACAGGCGCCGCCCGGTGCGGTAGACCACCAGCAGGCAGCCCAGCCCGGCCAGCAGCGAGGGCAGCAGGAAGGCACCGCGCCAGCCGCCGGTGAGCCAGAAGGTGATCGCCTCGCACCACATCAACAGTGGCGGCTTGTCCGAGTACAGCTCGATCCCGCGATGCGGAAACAGCCACTGCCCGGACGTCAGCATCTGGTGCGCGATCAGCGCGAAGCGCGGCTCATCCGGCGGCCACGGGTCGCGCAGCCCGATACCCGCGGCCAGCACCACCAGCGCCGCCGCCATGAACCACCAGAACATGCGCCGGGCACGCGTATCGTCGTCGATCGTTGTCATTCTTCAGTCCGTTGTCTGCGCCGGGACTCTAGCAAAAAGCCGGGGCGTACCTGGCCGGGACGCCCCGGCGGAAAGGAGCAGTGTGCAACGGCGACGTTAGGATCGGCTTAGGGCAACGCGGCAGGCTTTCCAATCCCGCCCGCACGCGCAACCATAGGCATCCTCCCCCCCGAGACGTGCCCCATGAGTGTTTCCGACGACGACTACGATGCGGACGACGCGTTCGACAACATCGAGGATGCCTCCGTGGAAGCACTGGTGTGGCAGTTGCTGCAGCTGATCAACCCGGGCGACGAGGACACCGCGCTGCAGCAGTTCGACGATTACCGCGAGACGGTGGCGTCGATGGCCGAGGACAGCTACGAGCCGGTCCACATGGTCGCCCACGTGATCGACTGGCGCTCCGGTTTTCATATCGACATCAGCGATTCGCGAGCGCTGGTGCAGGTGATCGACGAGTTGTGCGCCCGTTGGAACCTGTCCATCGACTGGAACGGCGACCCGGCCGATGACGACTTCTTCGAGGACATGGATGGCGCCTCGCTGCTGGGCACCGCCTACGACTGCCTGGCCGAATACGGCTACACGCTGTGGGCGTGGGAGGCCGACAACGACAGCCACGCCGGCTGGATCACGCTGACCCGCGATGCGGAGCCCATGCGCGAACTGGCCACCGCACTGGGCATCAACCTGCGCCTGGGCAGCGAAGTCAGCTGACCCGATCGGCGGCGTCCGCAGGCGGCGCGCGGTCGCGTGCGCGTCGCTGGTAAAGCCGCCGATCCGCCTCGCCCAGCCCGTCGGACAGCGACACGCCGTGCCCGAAACTGGCCGCGCCCAGGGTGAATCCGATCGGCGCGGCGTCACGATCCGCTTCGATCTCGCGCGCCACCTGCGCGGTTGCCTCGTCATCCGCGCCGCGCAGCAACAGCAGGAATTCATCGCCGCCGAGCCGCACCACCGGGTCGTCGCGCCGGGCATGGCGAAACAGGAACCGGGCCATTGCCACCAGCACCTCGTCGCCGCGCTGATGCCCGTACTGGTCGTTGACCTGCTTGAAGTGATCCAGGTCGATGGTGATGCAGCCCCACGCCTCGGACGCGAACGCGTCGGACAGGTTGTCCAGGTAACGGCGGTTGAAGCATTTGGTGAGCGGATCGCGGGTGGCCTCGTCCCACAACCGCAACTCCTGCTGGTAGCGCTCGGTGATGTCCAGCGCGTGCCCCAGCGCATAGGGTTCATCGCTCTGGTCGTCCAGCACGCTCTGGTATTGCCACACGCGCCGGCTGCCATCCTTGGCAATCAGTTCCAGCATGCCCGCGTGGCGATCCTTGGTCATCAACTGCAAAAGGTAGCTGCGGAAGGCGGCATGCCTTTCGGTGGGGATGAAATCGGTCAGCGACCGTCCCAACAGCTCACCCACCGAATAGCCCAGCGACGCCGCCGCGGCGGGGTTCACCGACAGCAGCACGCCTTCGTGGTCATGCGTGCAGATCAGGCCAAGGCTGAACTCGAACAGCTTGCGGAAGCGACGGTCACTGGCTTCCAGCGCCGCCACCACACGCCGGCGGATGGTGATGTCCTGGACCACGCCCACCAGCCGCGCAGGCGCCGGTTGCATTTGCGCGAAACCGATGGTGCGCACCCATATCTTGCGCCCCTTGGCGGTAAGCATGGGCAGCTCCATATCCCAGCTTCCATGTGAACCGATCATGGCCGCCTTTACGGCCAGTTCGATCTTTGGCCTGGCCTCGGGCGTGTAGTAGTTGAACGCTTCGATCAACGTGGGGCGATGGCCCGGCGGCACGTCGTGGACGGCGCAGGTCTCGTCGGACCAGTTCACCTGCCTGGTGTCCAGATCGAGCGACCACCGGCCCGCGCCCATCAACCTGTCGGTGCGCGCGACCAGCGCCGACATCGCCTTCGCCGCCTCCAGGCGCGAAACGGCGTCATCGCGTTGGCGTTGCTGTGCGGCCTGGCGCTGCAGCGTCTGCATGCGCAGTTCCAGCGCTTCGACCACTGCCGCGGCCAGCGCGGCCAATACCCGGCGCTGCGCGTCATCCAGCTTGCGCGGCGCGCGATCGAGAATGCACAGCGCACCGACGCGAATACCGTCGTGCAGGGTCAATGGCATCCCCGCATAAAAACGGATACCCGGATACCCGGTCACCAGCGGGTTCTCGGCCCAGCGTGGATCGCTGCTGGCATCGGTGACTTCCATGAGCTCGGGAGCAAGGATGGTCTGCGCACAAAACGCCACGTCACGCGGCGTCTCGCGCGTGCCGGCGAAACCGATGTTGGCCTTGAACCACTGGCGCTCGTTGTCGATCAGGGTGATCAATGCGATCGGCGCGCCCGTCGCGATGGCGGCGCCGCGGGCCAGCGCGTCGAACAGCGGATCGGCCTCGGTATCCAGTGCCGACAAGGCCGCAAGCCGCTCCGCGCGATCGTCTTCAGCCGCAGGTTGGGGAGCGTCGGTCATGCACGGATCCTTGGAAACTGCCCAACTCACCATGCCACATCGTGGCCTTACGGAGCGTGACCGGTGCGTCAACCCGTGCCTGTGTCTTCGCGTTGCGGCATCACCCCTCGGGTGAGAACGGGATTTACCCGGCCCGTGACGCAGATAGCCGCAAACGAACCGGAACCTCCGCCGACAATGGAATAATGGCGCTCCCCCGTACCCGCTTCGACCATGCACGACACGCCCTACTCCCTGCCCTGCCACGCCATTGCCCATGCGCGGTCACCGTATACGCAGCGCATCGACGCACCCCACCAGTCCACCGTGGTGGCGGGCACGGCCACGGCGGCGGTGGCCGAGGCGTTGATCGAATTCGTCGAGGGTTTTCCGGCGGCCGCGTTTCGTGACCTGGCCGGGTTCGAGCGCATCTGGCTGGTGTTCGCCTTCCATCGCAGCGAAGGCTGGAAAGCCGAGGTGAAACCGCCGCGCGGCGGCGGCAAGCGCAGCGTGCTGGCCACCCGTTCGCCGCACCGGCCCAATGCGATCGGCTTGTCCGCGGTGGAACTGGTGGCGGTGGAGGAAACGCGGCTGCGCGTGCGCGGCATGGATCTGCTCGACGGCACGCCGATCCTCGACATCAAGCCCTACGTGCCGTACGCCGACGCCTTCCCCACGGCGCGCGCCGGCTGGATCGACGCCATCGACGCGGCGCAGGGCCGGCAGTCCGCCCCCGGGCCACGGCGTCCGCGCAAGACGCCGCCGACCGACGCTTCGTAGCGAGCGGCGCCCGCGCGGCCGCAGATCACGGCTGGTACGCGCTCATCGACGCGGGCCGCGCCGAAACGGCCGCGCCCCAAGTCTTGTCTGGCTGCGCCTGCATGGTGAAGTGCAACTTGCCCCCCGCGACAATCTCCGCGTGACGCAGGAATGTGCGCGCCAGCGGTTTGCCGTTGAGCGTCACCGCGCCCACGTAAGGGTGGGCATCGTCCAGCGGCGAGGCGCTGACCGTAAACGTGCGGCCGTTGCCGACATGCAGGCTGGCGCGCGCCACGAAGGGGCGGCCAATCGCGTATTCATCGCTACCCGGCGCCACCGGATAAAAGCCCAGCGCGGTGAACACGTACCAGGCCGACATCTGGCCAAGGTCGTCATTGCCGCTCAGGCCGTCGGGCCGCGCTGCGTATTGGCTGTCCATGATCTGCTTCAGCCGCGCCTGCGTTTTCCAGGGCGCGCCGGCGTAGTCGTAGAGGTAGGCGATGTGGTGGCTGGGCTCGTTGCCGTGCGCGTACCAGCCGATCAGGCCGGTGATGTCCTCGACGTGCTTGAAATGTGCGGGGTCGACCTTGGCGTCGAACAGGGCGTCCAGCTTGGCCACGAACTTTTCATCGCCGCCCATCGCACCGATCAGGCCGGCCACGTCCTGCGGCACGTACCACGAGTATTGCCAGGCGTTGCCTTCGGTGAAATCGCTGCCGTAGCCCGCCGCCGTGGGATCGAACGGCTCGCGGAACCTGCCGTCGGCGAGACGGGCGCGCATGAAGCCGGTCTGCGGATCCCACGCGTTCTTCCAGTTGCCGGCGCGCTTTTCGAACGTGGCCGCGACATCGGTCTTGCCCATCGCCTTCGCCATCTGCGCCAGCGACCAGTCGTCGTAAGCGTATTCCAGCGTCTTCGAGGCGCCTTCGGGCTCCCTGTCGATCGGCACATAGCCCAGCTTCATGTAATCGGCCAGGTCGCCGTAGGGGCCGTAGCCGGCGCTGGCCACCATGGCATCCAGCGCCTTGGCCGCATCGAAGCCGCGCACGCCCTTGATGTACGCGTCGGCGATCACCGGCACCGCGTGGTAGCCGATCATGCACCACGTCTCCAGCCCCTGGTACGCCCACACCGGCAGGATGCCGAACGGACTGGCCTCGCGCGCGGCGATCAGCGAGCGGATGAAATCGGTGCTGCGCGCGGGATGCAGCAACACCATCAGCGGCTGCTGCGCGCGATACACGTCCCACAGCGACCAGGTGGAATAGAACTCGAAACCTTTGGCGCGATGCACCGCATGATCCGGCCCGCGGTACTCGCCATTGACGTCCATGCTCAGCGTCGGCGACAGCATCGCGTGATACAGCGCGGTGTAGAACTGCGTCCTGGCGGTCTTCGGCGCATCGATGTCGACCACCGCCAGCGCCTTGGCCCAGGCAGCTTTCGCCTCGGCGCGGCGGGCGTCGAAATCCCAACCGGCGCCATCCTTGTCCAGGTTGGCGACCGCGTTGGCCTCGCTCACCGGCGAGATCGCCACCTTGACCTCCAGCGGCTTCTTCAACGCGCCGAAATCGAACACGCCGACCAGCGCGCGGCCGTTCTGCGCATCGCTGTCCACGGGCTGATTGCCCGGCCCCTTGAAGCCCTTGTAGACGACATCGGTTTCGCGGTTGAGCAAGCGGCGCGAAACCATCGGCTGCGAGAATCGCATCGCGAAACACAGCTCGCGCCCCGGCGCCCAGCCACGCGTGGTGCGGCAGCCGGTGACCGTGCCGTCGTCGTGCACGCGCGCGCTGGCCCACAGCACCTTGCCCGTGTAGTCGTAGATGCTCGGGCGCAGGTCCAGCAGCACGTGCGCCGGCTTGCCTGCCGGGAAGGTGTAGCGATGCCAGCCGACCCGGCGGCCGGCGGTGAGCTCGGCGCGCACGCCGTAATCGCTCAACGTCACCGCGTAATAACCGGCCTGCGCCACCTCGCTGTCGTGCGAGAAGCGCGAGCGGTAGCCGCTGCCCGGCCTGGCCGGATCGCCCGGTTCCAGCCGCACGTCACCGGCAATCGGCATCAGCAAAACGTCGCCCAGATCCGAATGGCCGGAGCCGGAAAAATGCGTATGCGAGAAACCCATGATGCTGCTGTCGCCGTACTGGTAGCCGGCCGCCCATTTGTACGCATGCTTGAAATCCGGCATCGCCGTGTCCGGGCTCAGCTGGATCATGCCGAACGGCACCGTGGCGCCGGGAAACGTGTGGCCGTCGCCACCCGTACCGATGCGCGGATCGACTGACGACCACGCCTCCGTATCCACGCTCGCGGCATGGGCGACACACATGCCGGACAGGGTCAGCAGGGCGATGGCGATCCGGCGCCCATGGCGGCGGATGGGAATTCTGGTTGACGACATGGCAGCCTCACCGTGGGTTAGTGATCGTCGGCTTTCGGATGGCCACCGACCCCGCCGCTCGGGCCGGTCGAACCTGCGACCAGTGTCGACCGAGTGTAATACGCCACTTCGAAACGGCTCGGAACGATGAGAACGCGGCGAACGTGCACCGCCGCGTCCCTTCAGCGTGGCCACGCCGGGAAGTCGCTTGTGGCAACTCCCCGGCGCGCCAGCCTTCACTTCGCTCAGAAGTGCGCGCGAACACCCAGCATCACGCGACGCTCGAACTGCGTCGTGTTGGCCACCTGATCAGGCCATACCAGGTAATAACGCTCATGCTCGTTGGTCAGGTTGGAGCCTTGCGCGTAGACCTCGACGTTTGGCGTCACCTTGTAGCTGACCGAGGCGTCGACGTAGAACGTGGGCGCCTGGTACTCCTCCATGCCCTGGATGCCGCCGAAGTTCTGCGACACGGCCCGCTTCGAGCGGTAGTTGCCCGCCACGCGTGCCTCGAACTTGTCGTCCTGATACCAGACGACCAGGTTGGCCTGCTTCTTGGAGTTGTCCTGGAACGGGATCTCGTTGCCGGCCAGGTCGGTGCCCGTGTTGCTGGGCGAGAACGTGAAGTTGGCGCCGACACCGAAGTTCGACCAGATGCCGGGCAGGAACTTGAAGTCCTGCTTCAGGCCGAACTCGAAGCCGTGCAGCCAGTTGCCGCCGCCCTGCACCGGCCCGTTGATCGACACGCAGTGGTTGCGCACCACGCCATCCTGGTCGGGCAAGGCACAGTTCTGCACGCTGCCGTTGTTGATGAAGCTGTCCACGTCGATATAGAACGCGGCCACGCTGACCATGGTCGACGGGCTCATGTAGTACTCGAGCGAAGCGTCGTAATTGGACGAGCGCCACGGGTCGAGGTTCGGGTTGCCGGAGGAGTTGCCGCCCAGCACGCGGAACAGTGTCGAGCCCGGCGTCGAGGTATCGATGCCGTAATTGAGGGTCAGGCCACCGCCCCACTGGTCCAGGTTCAACGGCATCATGTTTTTCGAGTACGCCAGGCGCAGCTTGAGTTCCGGCGTGAAATCGAAAGCCAGGTTCAGTGCCGGCAGGTAGTCGGTATACGTGCGCGAGCTGCGGATGGTGCCGTTGTCCGCGGCCAGCAGGCCGTACGGCGCGGCGTCGCCCACCGCATGCTGGGTGACGTCCAGCGTGGTGCGCACCATCCGCAGGCCCAGGTTGCCGCTGATCGGCACTTCGCCGTCGCTGTCGAAATCGGCCTGCAGGTAGGCGGTGCGCTCCTTCAAGCGCACGGCCCAGGTACCGCCCGGATCGACGTTGCGCTGTTCACCCGGATACAGGGCTTCCTGGAACGCGAGCGGGTTGTCCATCGCCTTGGGGTCGAGGTTGTAGATGCTCACGCCGCTGACCCCGGCCAGGCTGTTGTCGTGGCGCATGTTGTTGCCGATGACGCCGGGCAGCTGGCTGGGGTTCTGCGCGGAAATGACGCCGGCGCGATAGAAGCCCTGCGCGTTGCCCGCGGTGCAGGCGCCGTCGATGCCACCGCCATTCAACACCACGTCGGCCGCCTTCCAGCGCACCAGGCAACCATTCGGGTCGCTGGCACCGTTGCCCGCATACACCGGCGCAACCATGTTGAAGTTGATGTTCGATGCCGAACGGATGCTGCTGCGCACGCCGAAGTCGAGCTTGAAGCCGGAATCGTCGAAGCGGTAATGGCCGTCGGCGCGCAGGATGTTCATGTCGCTTTCGCGCTCATGGTTGCCTTCGCTGGATACCGTCTTCAACGCGTAGTTGTTCGGATCGGACAGGTAGGTCTGCAAGGCCTGCGGCAGCGTGATCGCGAGATGGTCACCGCGCATGTCGACGGTCACCGGCACCACGTTGGGCGCGAAGCCGTTCGGGTTGAACACGCGGTTGCCGCCCGGATAGATGAAGGTGCCCGGGGGCGCCGCATCGACCGGATCGTTGGGCCACGCCGTGCCATCGGCGTCGGCGAACTGCACGTAGCTCTGCATCAGCGTTTCATGCGCGCTGGCCGTGATGCCGCGAACGCTGCCGGTGAAATTGCCGCCGTTGTCGTAATCCAGCTGCAGGTTGAAGTTGCGCGAGATGGTGTTGGTGACATCGTTCTCGGCATAGGTCTCCAGGTCGCCGAGCCACTTCTGGTACACCTGCGTGGTGTACAACTGCTGGTTCCAGCCTTCGTCACCGTTGTAAGCACCCTGGATCGTCTTGCCGGTGTCGCGCGATACCACGGGCACGAACGTGCCGCCCATCCAGCTGGCCGAGTTGAGCTGGTAGCCGGTCTGCCGGTTGAACTGCTTCTGGCGGGTGAAGAACGCATCGCTGGTGAGGGTGAAACCCGCGCCCAGATCGGCTTGCGCCGACGCGTTGATGCCCAGGCGCTTGCGCTCGAGCTGGCGGTCGATGGCGGTGAAATTCTGGCTGCCGTAGAACGCATCGCCGGCATTGCCGTTGCCATTGACGTCGACATTGCCGCCACCCAGTTGATGAATGGCCGAGGGAATCGGCGCGGTGTTGAAGCCGCCGAGGAAGCCGCTGCCGTCGGTGGCGCTGGCCGCGTTCTCGCCATAGAACTTGCCGCCGTACTGGTCCATGCCGTCGGTGGAGTTTTCCAGCGTGTCATCGGAATAGGCGGCTGAAACCAGCACGCCCCACTTGCCTTCGTCGTTGAAGCCGATCAGGCCGTTGGCCTCCGGGTTCCACTTGTCGACCTTGGAACCATGCGAACCGTCGGCGGCACCGGCGACCGTCCAGCCCGATTCCAGATCCCACGGCCGGCGTGTGCGCAAATTGATCGTGCCGGTGATGCCGCTGCTCAACAGGCTCGCGGTGGGCGACTTGATCACGTCGGCGCCGGAAAACAGCTGCGAGGGAATGTCGGTGAAGTTGGGTTGCACCGACACGATGGAGCCGGCGGTGAGGAACGATTCGCCGTTCAAGGTGGTGCCTACCTGCGGCAGGCCACGCACGTTGACCGAGCTGCCCTCACCGCCGGAACGATTGATCTGCACGCCGGTGATGCGTTGCAGCGAGTCGGCGATCGTCACGTCGGGCAGTTTGCCGATATCCACCGCGGAGATGCTGTCCTGGATCGACGTGGCGTTGCGCTTCAGTTCCACCGAGCGCTGCTCCGAGGCACGTATGCCCGCACTCACCACCACGGCCTGCAATCGCGTGGCGCGGCGTTCGGCATCGCCGGGGGTGGCGGTATCGCTGTTCTGATCCGGCGTGGTGGCCGGCGTGGATTGCTGCGCTGGCGTGGATGCTGCGACGCCATCGGCGGGTGTCGCCCACACCGCTGCCGAGCATCCAAGGGAAAGGCTGGCGGCAACCGCCACCACCAGGGGTTTCATCGGGAAATTGCGGTAATTGAAACGGGTCATTTCTCTCTCCTCCGCGGTTTGAGCCGCATCCTGTTGTCTGGCCTTGTTCTTGTGGTAACGCTACCTAATCGAGTGCTGACTTCCCCATCGGCGCAGCGAAGGTCGCTCACGCCTTAACGCGCCGCCGCCCGGTCGGGCGACGGCATGCATGGCTCATGGGCCGCTGGCTTGCGGCGCGTGTGGTGCCGGGACGGTGGGCTTTCGTGCCTGCAGTGGCACCGACTGCTCGTGCACGTTCCATCCGCGCACTTCCACCCTGGCCGCGCCATCCAGCGCGGGCGGGTCATCGCCGGTTACGGTGATCTCACGGGTCTCGCCGGGTGCGAGGTTGAGATAGTTGCCGCTGTAGTAAGCCGGCAGTACGCGCTGGCCGTGTGCATCGACCAGGGTCAACTTGGTGCTAAGCGCCGCATGCGGCGACGGATTGCGCACCGACACGCGGATGCCTCCCGCGTCGCGTTGTGCCTGGACGTCCAGACCCACCTGGGGCAGATCACCAAGTTTTCGCAGATCGGCCGGCGCGTGCGCCACCCAGTAGAAATTGCGCGACACCAGCTTGCCGCCGGCGTCATGCAATTGCAGTTGCACGAACACCAGCCCGTGCTCGCTCGACAAGCGGTCAATGTCGGCCGTTGCCATCGTCACCGGCGTGACCGCGATCGCCGGGGCATCCAGCGTGGCGGTGCCGGTGGCCAGTTCGCGGTGGCCGCTGCCATCGGGCGCAAAGACGCGCGCGGACACGGTCAGGCCATGCAGCGGCGCGGCGGTGTTGTTGATCACCACGATGCGGTGGTCGGGCAGGTTCATCTGCACATGCACCGGCTCGGACGCTTCCTTGACGCCGTAGTAGGACGCCTGGGTGTCGTA
The DNA here is from genome assembly GCA_035514935.1 of Rhodanobacter sp. Classification (GTDB taxonomy): domain Bacteria; phylum Pseudomonadota; class Gammaproteobacteria; order Xanthomonadales; family Rhodanobacteraceae; genus Rhodanobacter. The sequence goes on from DATJCF010000064.1 coordinate 11,531, forward strand.
GTCGCTGCTGTAGATCTGCCAGGTGGTGCTGGGCCACGCCGGGTGGCTCATCCACAACAGCCGGCCGCTGTTCTGCGTCCACAGGCCCGCGTTCAGGCCTTCGAAGATTGCGCGATAGCTGACGTAGTTCATCATCTGCGCCTTGCGCTCGAAGTCCGCCAGGCTGGTGGCCTCGCCGAACGCCGTGTGCATGGCGGCCATGAAGCTGCCGACGTCGCCATTACCGGATTGATGCCAGTCGTGGTATGCCCAGCTGTCGCTGATCGGCCACTGGTCGGCCTTGGGCATCATCGACTCGAAGGCTTCCAGCGTGGGGAACGACGGCGTGCCCACCTCGACCGCGAAGCCCTTGGCCAACGTGGTGAAGTACGCCACCGGCGGCTGGTAGCTGTAGGGGCCGCTGTTCCACAGGTTGATGCGGTTTGAGCTGGGCATGTACAGCCGGGTGCCGTCGAGGTCCGCGATCAGCTTGTCCAGCCGCTGGTTCAACAATGGCTGCGGCACGCCCTCGTTGCGGCCAAACCACAGCGCGACGCTGGGATGGTTGCGGTAGCGCTTGATGGTGTCGGCGGCGTTGCGCAGGAACAGCGCATCGTCCTGCGGCTCCAGGTTGTAATCCTGGGTGGACTGCCAGAAATCGTTGAACACCAGCAGGCCGTA
>DATJCF010000065.1:0-6867 GCA_035514935.1 Rhodanobacter sp.
TCATGGCAAGGCCTCGGCGAATGCGCTGATCGTCGATCCCAGCCTGAAAAACGAGGTCAAGAACAGTTTCGTGGATGGCCGTCTGGCCTTCTATACCAAGGGCAAGTTCGACAACGGCTACCGGCTCACCGCCGCGGCCGATACGCGCGAGCAGCCGCTGGGCGACCTGTTCAGCAACTTCGCCAGCAAGGACCCGCGCTACCTGCTGCGGCGCATGGATTCGGACCAGTACTACCCGGTGTATGGCGACGACTCCACCGCGCTGGACGACGCACCAACCCAGGGCAAGTTCTTCGTCAAGCTGCAGAAGAACGACAGCGAGCTGATGTGGGGCAACTTCCTCACCGCATGGAGCGGCAGCGAGCTGGTGCAGTATTCGCGCGGCCTGTACGGCGCCAACCTGTTGTGGAAGTCGCAGGACAGCACGGCGCACGGCGAGCGCCGCACCAGCCTCAACGCGTTCGCCGCCGATCCCGGCACGGTCGCTTCGCGCGAGGAATTCCGCGGCACCGGCGGCTCGTTGTACTACCTGCAGCGGCAGGACGTCACCGTCGGTTCCGAGCGGGTGTTTGTCGAAGTCCGCGACCGCGATTCCGGCCTGGTGCTGCAGCGCACGCTGCTGGTGCCCGGGTCGGATTACGACCTGAGTTACCTGCAGGGCCGCATCCTGCTGCGCGCACCGTTGTCCTCGATGGCCGATGGTGGTGGCCTGGTGCAGACCGGCAGCCTGTCCGGCAACCCGGCCTACCTGGTGGTGAACTACGAGTTCGTGCCCGGCATCACCGCGATCGACCAGCTCGCCACCGGCGCGCGCGGCGAGCACTGGATCAACGACCATCTGCGCATCGGCGCCACCAGCTACCGCCAGGCCGGCGACGGCACCGATCAGAACCTGGGCGGCCTCGACGCCACCTTGCGCTACAAGCCCGGCACCTTCCTGCGTGCCGAAGCGGCGCGTTCGAAGGGTGATGGCCTGGGCTCGCTCAGCTCGATCGACGGCGGCTTCGGTTTCCAGCAGCAACAAGCCAGCCATACGGGCGGCATCGCCATGGCGCAGCGCTTCGAAGGCGCGCTGTCGCTGGCCGACTTCGGCGAAAACCTGCGTGGCCAGTTCAGCGGCTACTGGCAGAACCGCGAGGCCGGTTTCTCCGCACCGGGGCAGATCACCCTCGGCGGCGAAGCCACCCGCCAGGTCGGCGCGCGCGCCGAGCTGCCGCTGGGCGACAGCACCGACCTCACCCTGAAAGTCGATCGCCGCGACGCCGCCAGCCAGGATGCCAAGGTGGCCGAGGCGGCCCTGCGCCAGCAGCTCAATCCGAACTGGGCCGCCAGCCTGGGCGCGCGCTCGGAACAGCGTGGCGTGGCCGACACCCGCCTGATCCACAGCGACATCCTGGCCGAAAACGGCACCCGCACCGACGGCATCGTGCGGCTGGACTACCAGTCCGAAGCCAGCGCCGCCGGCCAGCGCGATACCCTGCCGACCACGCTGGATGCGTGGAACGCCTACGGCTACGCCCAGCAGACGCTGGCGCGCAACGGCAGCCGCAGCGACAACGACCGTTTCGGTCTCGGCGGCGGCTGGCAGGCCACCGATCGCGTGCACGTCGAGGGCGAGGTTTCCGATGGCGACGGCGGCGTGGGCGGCAAGCTCGGCAGCGACTACCGCATCAGCGACCGCAGCAACGTCTACGCGCAATACCTGATGGAAACCGAGCGTCCCGACCTGGCCTACCGCGGCCGTTTCGGCACCTTGCTCGGCGGCGTGCGCAGCAAGCTCAACGACCGCGTCAGTGTTTATGAGGAGTCACGCCAGACCAGTGGCAGCGGCCAGGACAGCCTGGTCCACGCGTTCGGCATCGACCTGGCGCCGAACGACCGCTGGACCACCGGCCTCAAGCTGGAGCAGGGCACGGTGACCGATCCGCTGGCCGGCGACATGCGCCGCCAGTCCACCGCGGTGTCGCTGGCGTACAAGGATGAGGTCACCAAGTGGGCGTCCAGCGTGGAATACCGCTACGAGGACAGCCGTCTTTCCGGCCGGCGCACGTCCTGGCTCACCCGCAACAGCATCGGCAACCAGTTGACCCCGGCGTGGCGCTTGCTGGGCAAGCTCGACATGGCGCGCAGCGGCTCCAGCCAGGGCGTGTTCTTCAGCGGCGACTACACCGAGGGCGTGCTGGGCGCGGCGTTCCGTCCGGTCGACAATGACCGCTGGAACACCTTGATCAAGTACACCTACATGTACGACCTGCCGTCGCCGGGCCAGCTGTCACCGTCATCCGGCTTCAACGCGGGCGGCAACCTCTACGCCAGCACCGTCGCCGACTACAGCCAGAAGAGCCAGGTGTTCTCGATCGACACCCTCTGGGACGTCACCCCCTGGCTGTCGCTGGGCGCCAAGTACGGCTACCGCTGGGGCAGCCTGAAACCCACCCGCGTGGAAGGCCAGTGGTTCAACAGCGTGGCCGATCTGATGGTGGTGCGCGCCGAGTGGCACTTCGTGCGCAACTGGAGCAGCCTGGTGGAGCTGCGCCAGCTGCGCGCGCGTGAAGCGGACGATCGCAAGAAGGGCGTGCTGGCGGGCGTGTACCGCCAGGTTGGCAAGCACGTGAAGCTCGGCGTGGGCTACAACTTCACCGACTTCTCCGACAACCTCACCGACCTGTCCTACGACAGCCGCGGCGTGTTCGTGAACGTGCTCAGCACGTTCTGATCGCAACCGACACCACCGTACACAGGGGTGTGCGGTGAACAAAAGGGACGTGGCCCATCAAGCCTCATCCCCCGCCCAGGTCGTCCCTTTTCTCCTTTTCTCGCGTACCTGCCGACCACCGACGCCACGCGTCGCGGCTCGGCGGCCAAGTGTGACGAACCGCACATTTTCCAGGTGTGGCTGAAAGGTTTGCCTTACGACGATGTAGGGTTTTCGAGCCATGTGACGGAACACGCCTGCCTGCCTGCAGCCGCGCTTCTATCATGCGGGTTCGCTCGCGCCGGTGGCTGCGCGGGGCATCGCAACAGGGGAAATGGGGATTGGATACGGAAGTCACTTCCGCGGGTCGCCGTGCGACGGCGGCCACCACCTGGCTGCTCGCCTGTCTGGCGCTATGGCCATGCTTCGGCCTGGCGCAGACCACGCTGGATCAGCAGGAGCAGCGCGAACGGGCGCAACGCGATGCACTGGCCCGCCAACAGCAGCGGGCGGCGCCGGACGTGCGCTTGTCCGCCGCCCGCAACACCGACTTTCATCGCACCGGGCTACCGGCCGAGCAGCCCTGTTTTCGCCTGGCCACGCTGCGCCTGGAGGGCCCGCGGGTGGCCGACTTCGCCTGGGCGCAGCGCTATTTGCAGCGCTACGCCGGACGATGCGTGGGCCGCCAGGGTATCGAGCTGATCGTGCGGCGCGTGTCCGGCCTGATCATCGATCGCGGCTATGTCACCACCCGCGTCGGGGTGGCCGGGCAGGATCTTTCCACCGGCGTGCTGCGGCTGACCCTGGTACCCGGCGTCATCCGCCGCATCCGCTATGCCGACAGCACGCTGTCCGGGACCTGGCAGACCGCCTTGCCGATGCGCCCGGGCGACCTGCTCAACCTGCGCGATGTCGAGCAGGGGCTGGAGCAGATGAAGCGGGTGCCCTCGCAGGATGTGAACATCGACATCGCGCCGGGCGATGTGCCCGGCGCGTCGGATCTCGTCATCACGGTCCGGCGCAACCGGCCCTGGCATCTGGTGGCCACGCTGGACGATGCCGGCTCGAGCGCCACCGGGCGCGGACAGGCTGGCATCAGCGCCGGTTTCGACAATCCGCTGGGCATCAACGACGTCCTTTCGCTCGGCTACAACCACGACGTGTGGCAAAGCACGGGCCATGGCACGCGCGGCATGAATGCCAGCTACTCGGTGCCGTTCGGCCGCTGGCTGTTCACCCTGTCCGCCTACGACTACGCCTATCACCAGACCGTGGCCGGCTACCAGACCACCTTCCTCAGCCGCGGCAAGTCGCGCACCACCGACCTGACCGTGCAGCGCATGCTCCACCGCACCGGTTCGGGCAAGACCTCGCTGGAGCTGCGCCTGGGCAAGCGCAAGGCGCACAGCTTCATCGAGGACACCGAGGTGACCTCGCAGCGACGCGACGTCACCTCGGCGGAGCTGGCGCTGGTGCAACGCCAGTACCTGGGGGCCGCCCAGCTCGACCTGCGGCTGGGGCAGCGGCGCGGCGTGGACTGGTTTGGCGGCCAGGCGGACGCACCCGGGCACCTCCCCTCCGAGCCGACGTTTCACTATCGGCTGTGGCTGCTCGATACCTCGCTGACCGTGCCATTCCACGTCGCCGGTGCGCCACTGCAATGGACGTCCGAACTGCACGCGCAGCGCAGCGGCGACACGCTCTATGGATCGGAGTTCATCGCCCTGGGCGGCCGCTACACGGTGCGCGGCTTCGACGGCGAACAGACCCTGGCCGCCGAGCGCGGCTGGACCTGGCGCAACACCCTCACCGCGCCGCTGGGCGCTTTACCGGCGGCGTTCTACGCGGGCATCGACATGGGTCACATCGGCGGCCCCAGCAAGGACATCTACGGCACCGAACACACGCTGCGCGGCGGCGTGGTCGGCCTGCGCGGCCAGCTTGGCCGCCTCGGCTGGGATGTTTTCGCGGGCTGGGCACTGACGGGCGGCCGTGTGCTGGAAACACGCCGACCGGCCACCGGTTTCCAGCTGGTCTACCAGTACTGATGGCACGGCAATGGGGTTATCGCAGTAGATCGATCGCTTCATGCGGAAGACAAAACGGCACCAAGCCATGCTCCCTCCCCCGCCTGCGGGGAGAGGAGTCGGAAGCGTCCCGTTCCGCCGGGCGCAGCCATGAACCAGGGAAGAACCAGACCATGACCACCATCGACACCTCGCATCCGTTCCGCCAGGGCTTCAACGCGCTTGCCGTCGCCATCGGCATAGCGCTGCTCGGTGTTCCGGTGGCCGGTCAGGCGCAAACGGTGCCGGATGCGCACGCCGGCCTGCATCGCCCCGGCATGGATACCGCGGCCAACGGCACGCCGGTGGTCAATATCGTCGCGCCCTCGGCGGCTGGCGTGTCGCACAACCAGTTCCAGTCCTTCGATGTCGACAGCAAGGGGCTGATCCTCAACAACAGCGGCGCGGTCAGCCAGACCCAGCTGGCCGGCATGATCGTCGGCAATACCAACCTCGCTACCGGCCCGTCGGCACGGATCATCCTCAACGAGGTCACCGGCGGCAGCCCCAGCGCGCTCAATGGCTACACCGAGGTAGCCGGCAAGGCCGCCGATGTGATCGTGGCCAATCCCAACGGCATCAGCGTCAACGGCGGCGGCTTCATCAACACCACCCGCAGCGTGCTGACCACCGGTACGCCGGTGTTCGGCGGCGACGGCAGCCTGCAGGCGTTTCGGGTCACCCGTGGCGCGATCGCCATCAATGGCAGTGGCCTGGATGGCACGCAAGGCGATCGGCTCGACCTGATCGCGCGCGCGGTGCAGGCCAACGCCAAGGTCTGGGCGCACAACCTCAACGTGGTCACCGGAGCCAACCAGGTCGGCTATGCCGATCTGGCGACGCAGGCCATCCAGGGCGAAGGCGCGGTGCCGGGCGTGAGCCTGGACGTGGCTGCGCTCGGCGGCATGTACGCCGACAAGATCCACCTGCTGGGCACCGAGGCTGGCGTGGGCGTGCGCACCAGTGGCGAGATCGCCGCCCAGGCCGGCGACTTCCAGCTCACCAGCGCCGGCAAGCTGGTGGTCACCGGCAAGCTCACCGCCACCGGCGACCTCGCCGTGGACGCGGGCGGGATCGACAACGCCGGCACGCTGGCGGCAAATGGACGCCTGGACGTCCATGGCAACGGCGATATCGGCAACAGCGGCACGCTTTACGCCGGCCAGGGCCTGGATCTCTCCGGCGCCGGCGCAGTGTCAAACGCAGGCCTGATCCATGCCGACGCCGATGCGACGCTGCATGTCGCGAGCCTCTCCAACACCGGCTCGATCGAATCGGCACAGGATCTCTCGCTGACCAGCCAGGGTCGCCTGATCAATCAGGGCACCATGCTTGCCGGCGGCGGCGATCTCGCGCTGTCCGCGGGTGAATTCGACAACAGCGGCAGCGTCAATGCGGCCGATCGGCTGGCCTTGCAGGCCGGCGCGTTGAACAACACCGGCCTCCTGCGCAGCGGTACCGCGCAGACGTTCCGCATCGACGGCAAGGCAAGCAATCAAGGCACCGCCTACGCCGGCACCGCCGCGCAATGGACGGTCGCCGGCCTGTTGGCCAATACGGGCACGCTGGCCGCCCAGGGCGATCTGGACATCGGCGCGGGCAGCCTCGATTCCAGCGGTGTGCTCGGTGCCGGCGTGCAAACCGACGGCAGCCTCGCCGGCGCTGGCGCCCTGAGTGTCGACACCCGCGCCGCACTGGTGGCGCAGGGTCGCAACCTGGCCGCCGCCACGCTGGATTTCCACGGCGCCAGCCTCGACCTCGACGACGCCATCACCCGCGCGGGCGGCGCCATCGGGCTGACCGCCACGCAAGGTACCCTGAGCCTGCGCAACGGCGACCTCGCCACCAACGACAACCTCGCCCTGCAGGTCGCCGGTCAACTCGACAACAGCGGCGGCACGCTGCAGGCCGGCCAGATCGCCCTGGATGCGGCCAGCGTCGTCAACCGCGGCGGCCATGTGCTGCAAACCGGCGCTGCCGCATCCACGCTGGCGGTCAGCGGCGCGTTCGACAACAGCGCCGGCAGCATCGCCAGCAATGCAGGTGCATTGACCCTCAATGCGGGCAGCCTGCTCAACACCGGCGGCAGCATCGCCCACGCCGGCA
>DATJCF010000066.1:0-4266 GCA_035514935.1 Rhodanobacter sp.
TCAGCACTTAAAATTCCCGCCGCGCGCGGGTAGACTCGGTCCCTTCCCGCATGCGGCACATCGCCATGCATGCGCGCCGCCATCGGCGGAGTCGAAAGAACTATAGCCAGCGGCCTATGCAGCCGCGCTTCGCATGCCAGAGGAAATGCTCGTGAACGCCGTCAGACTGCCTGTTGCCGAGGCCGCAAAACAGCCCCCGTCGCAGAGTACTTCGCAAAGTGCGTTGAGCGAGTGCGTCAGCCGCACCGTGCGCCGCTATCTCGCCGACATCGGCGATGCCGAATGCAGCGAGGGCCTGCACGCGATGGTGCTGCGCGAAGTCGAAGGGCCGCTGCTGCGCGAGGTGATGGCGTTCCACGAAGGCAACCAGAGCCGCGCCGCCGCCGCGCTGGGCATCAACCGCGCCACCTTGCGCAAGAAGCTGGCCATCTACGGGCTGCTGTGATCGCGTCACCCCGCGCCACGTTTCCTCGCTGAAAACCAGGCTATCGTTCAGACGGCTATACTGTGACGTTTTCCCCGCTGGAAAACGCCATGCCCACACCCGATCTCGTCCCCGTCCGCCGCGCCCTGCTCAGTGTTTCCGACAAGAACGGCCTGATCGACCTGGGCCGGCGATTGAGCGCGCGTGGCGTGGAGCTGCTGTCCACCGGCGGCAGCGCCCGGGCCCTGCGCGAAGCCGGCATCGCGGTCACCGACGTCAGCGACGTAACCGGTTTCCCCGAGATCATGGATGGCCGCGTCAAGACGCTGCACCCGAAAGTGCACGGCGGCCTGCTGGGCCGGCGTGGCACCGACGATGCGGTGATGGCCGAGCTGGGTATCGCGCCGATCGACCTGCTGGTGCTGAACCTCTACCCATTCGAATCGACCGTGGCCAGGCCCGGCTGCACGCTGGAGGACGCGATCGAGAACATCGACATCGGCGGCCCGGCGATGCTGCGTTCCGCGGCGAAGAACTGGAACGACGTGGGCGTGCTGACCTCGCCCGACCAGTATGCCGACGCGCTGGCCGAGATCGAAAGCGAGGGCGGTCTGCGCCGTGCCACGCGCTTCAAGCTGGCCGTTACCGCGTTCAACCGCGTGGCCAACTACGGCGGTGCCATCAGCGACTACCTCTCGGGCCTGCAGCTCGATGACGCACACACCGCGGTAGCCGGCCACGCGACCTTCCCGGCGCAGGCCAACGGCCGCCACGAAAAGGTCATGGACCTGCGCTACGGCGAAAACCCGCACCAGCAAGCCGCGTTCTACCGCGACCTCGCACCCGTGCCTGGCACGCTCGCCACCTTCCGCCAGTTGCAAGGCAAGGAGCTTTCGTTCAACAACATCGCCGACGCCGACGCGGCGTGGGAGTGCGTGCGCAGCTTCGTGAAGCCAGCCTGCGTGATCGTGAAGCACGCCAACCCCTGCGGTGTGGCGGTGAGCCTGGACGGCATCGGCAAGGCTTACGACCTGGCCTACCAGACCGACCCCACCTCGGCGTTCGGCGGCATCATCGCGTTCAACCGCGAACTGGACGGCGTCACCGCGCAGGCCATCGTGGAGCGCCAGTTCGTCGAAGTCGTGCTGGCGCCGGGCTATGCCGACGGTGCGCTGAAGGCGTTCGCGAAGAAGGGCAACGTGCGCGTGCTGGAAATCCCGCCACCGGCGGATGGCGACCTGCGTGCGCCGCACCCGGGCATGAACGTGAAACGCGTGGGCTCGGGCCTGCTGATCCAGACCGCCGACACCGGCATGATCGGCGCGGGCGACCTCAAGGTGGTAACCAGGCGCGCGCCCACGCCCGCGCAGATCGACGACCTGATCTTCGCCTGGAAGGTGGCCAAGTTCGTCAAGTCCAACGCCATCGTCTACGCCCGCGACCGCCAGACCATCGGCATCGGCGCCGGCCAGATGAGCCGCGTCTACAGCGCGAAGATCGCCGGCATCAAGGCCGCCGACGAGAAGCTGGAAGTGCGCGGCTCGGTGATGGCGTCCGATGCGTTCTTCCCCTTCCGCGACGGCATCGACGCCGCCGCGGCGGCCGGCATCAGCGCGGTGATCCAGCCCGGCGGCTCGATGCGCGACGGCGAGGTGATCGCCGCCGCCGACGAGCACGACATCGCGATGGTGTTTACCGGGATGCGCCACTTCCGGCATTGATGTTTCTGTAGGAGCGCACCCTGTGCGCGATGGCTTTTTCGGTGGAATTCGGATTTCGGAATTCGCAAAAAGCCATCGCTCACAGGGTGCGCTCCTACACGTTCCGTGGAAGGTGTGCGGTCCAGCATGGGCAGCTCAAGCGGGAGGCCGCCATGCATTACGCGCTCTACTATTGGTCCAGCATCCAGGGCCGCGGTGAATTCATTCGGCTGGCGCTGGAGGATGCAGGTGTCGATTACGACGATGTGGCCCGCACCCAAGGCGATGACGCCATGGCGCCCTTTCTCGAAGGCAAACACCAAGGCGCGCTGCCATTCGCGCCGCCCTTCCTGCAAGCGGGCCGGCTGGTGATCGCGCAGGTAGCCGAAATCCTGCAGTACCTGGGGCCACCACTGAAGCTGGTGCCCGATGGAGAACCGCGGCGGCTGTACGCGCACCAGTTGCAGCTGACCATCACCGACGCCGTGGCCGAGATCCACGACAGCCATCACCCCGTGGCCAGCAGCCTCTATTACGAAGACCAGCGCCACGAGGCGCGACGCCGCGCCAAAGACCTGCGCGAAAACCGCCTGCCGAAATTCCTGGGCTATTTCGAGCAGGTACTGGAACGCAACGGCGGCCGACATGCGCTGCGCCAGCACTCGTACGTCGACTTGTCGCTGTTCCAGTTGATGAGCGGCCTGGACTACGCGTTTCCCCGCGCGATGCGGCGGCTGAAGCGCGAGCTGCCGCTGCTGTGCGCGTTGAGCCAGCGCGTGGCGGAGCGGCCGCGGGTTGCCGCCTACCTGGCATCGCCGCGACGCCTGGCGTTCAACCAGGACGGCATCTTTCGCCACTACCCGGAACTGGACGACCCGACCTGATCCACTTTTCAGAACAGCGCGATCACCATCGCGCCGGCCACGATCAGCCCGCCACCGATCAGCAGGGGCCAGCTTGGCCGCTCGCCCAGGAACACCAGCCCCAGCACGATCGCCAACGCCACGCTGAGCTTGTCGATCGGCGCCACCTTGCTCACCGGGCCGAGTTGAAGCGCACGGTAGTAGCACAACCATGACAGGCCGGTGGCGATGCCGGACAACACCAGGAACAGCCAGCTGTGAAGCGGCAGGCCGGCGGGTTTGGCCCATTCGTGGCGCAGGCTGAGAATGCCGGCGGTGACCAGCAGGATCACCACGGTGCGGATGAAGGTGGCGAGGTTGGAATTGATGCCAACCACGCCGAGCTTGCCGAACAACGCGGTCAGCGCCGCGAACAGTGCCGAACCCAGTGCAAACAGCAACCAGCTTTCACGCAATGGCATGGCGCGTCTCCGCTTCCACTTGTCGCTCTTGGGCTTGCCCGGTCAGGACGATCAGCGGCCGGTGTCGGCGGGCGTCGAGTCATCCGTGGCGGGCGGGCTCTTGCCCCACTCCAGCACCTTGTACATCACCGGGCGGGTGGGCTTCTGGCCGTGTTCGTCCACCAGCCGGCCCTGGGGGTCGACGGTGTAGGTGTGGGGAATGCCGGTTTTCGGCGTCACCACCACCATGTAGAGCTGGCCGTTGCGGCGGTATTCCTGGATGGTGTTGTCGCCTTCCTTGCGCACGGCAACGTCGGGCAGCGCATCGCTGGTGTCTGGCACCGCGACCACGTTCGCCTGCGTGGACGGCACCGCGTGCGGTCTCAGGTCGAGCGGTTTTTTCGCGGGCGTGGCGGCGGGAGTCGTGGCGTGCACGCCCGGATCGTTGATGCCCGGCGGTGGCAGCGCCTTGGTCGGCGGTGTCTGCGCGAACGCGCTGGCGGCGAACAGCAAGCTGGAGGTGGCCAGCAGGACAGCGGATTTCATGACGGTACCCTCGGTCGGAGCCCGCAGGATAACAGCGCCCATGCCCGCCAATCGTGAAGCGCGGCTGGCCACGCGTGCGAGAATGATCGGCCAACGGCCAGCGCGAAGCCGGTCGCCAGCAACGGTTGCCCTGTCATGCCCAAACTTGTCCTGATCGACGGCTCGTCCTACCTGTACCGCGCGTTCCACGCGCTGCCGCCATTGACCAACGAATTCGGCGAGCCCACCGGCGCGCTGTTCGGCGTGGTCAACATGCTGCGCGCCACCTTGCGCGAGGCGCCGGATTACCTGGC
>DATJCF010000067.1:0-6941 GCA_035514935.1 Rhodanobacter sp.
CCCCGTTCGCTGAAGGACGCGCTGGAGGCCGACATCGTCCTTCTGGCGGTTCCCTTCTGGTCGCATCGGGATGTCGCGAAAGCGGCTGGAAGCTGGAACGGCAAGATCGTCGTCGACGTGACCAATGCGTACGGCGTGCCCATGGAACAGCTCGACGGCCTGCCCTCTTCCGCCGTCATCGCCCGCGCCCTGCCGGGAGCGCGGCTGGTCAAGGGCTTCAACCACCTGCCGGCCGGCGTGCTGGCCGAAGACCCCTCCGTCAAGGGCGGAAGGCGGGTGGTTTTTCTGTCCAGCGACGACGACGCGGCGATAGCCCCGGTAGCCGCCCTGGCGGAACAACTGGGTTACGCGCCGGTAGATCTGGGACGGCTCGACGAAGGTGGCGCGCTGGTCCAGGCCCGGGGAAACCGCTGGACCCAGCTTATTTTCCAGGACCTCATCAAATTCGATTGAACGCGCTCGATCGGGCGGCGTTGCATCCCGTCGCGCCGCGCTTCCGGCGCACTCGCAAACAAGGAATACATCATGAAAATCGATTTCACGGGCCGCAAGGCCATAGTTACCGGATCCACCGCGGGCATCGGCCGCGCCATTGCCGAAGGGCTGGCACGTGCCGGGGCTTCGGTCGTGATCAATGGCCGCACTGAGGAACGGGTCGCCACGGCACTGCGCGAGCTGCGCGCGAAATTTCCCGATGCGGAATTTGTCGGCGTCACCGCCGACCTGGCGACGCCGGAAGGCTCGGCCGCGCTGGTGGCGCAGGTGCCCGACACCGACATCCTGGTCAACAACGTGGGCACGGCGCACCTCAACAACTTCTTCGAGCAGAGCGACGACGAATGGCTCGACCTGTTCCAGCTCAACGTCATGAGCGGCGTGCGCGCCGCCCGCCATTACGTGCCGAAAATGGTGGCGCGGGGGCGGGGGCGCGTGGTGTTCATCAGCAGCGAATCCGGGCTCAATATCCCCAAGGAGATGATCGACTACGGCGTCACCAAGACCGCGATGCTCGGCGTGTCGAGGGGCCTGGCTGAACTGGTTGCCGGAACGGGCGTCACCGTGAATGCGGTCCTTCCTGGTCCCACCAACTCCGAGATCCTGTCGAACTGGATGAAGGCGACGGCGCAGGAACAAGGCATCACGCAAGACGAGGCCGAGCAGCAATTCCTGAAGACGATGCGCCCAACGACCCTGATCAACCGGTTCGCGACCACGGAAGAAGTCGCCAACATGGTCGTCTATGTCTGCTCGTATCAGGCCTCCGCGACGACCGGTGCGGCCTTGCGCGTCGACGGTGGCGTGGTTCGTTCCATCGCCTGAGGCCGGACTCGTACGGCGTGGGTGTAGTCGGCCGCCAACACCTTGGTCGGTCGACTCACTCCGCGGGAATCAGTCGGCCACGTCACCGATCAGCCGATCCAGCTCCGCCTTCAACACCGCGCCCTGCTGGCGCAGCCAGGCGCGCTGTTCGCGCCAATCCGGGAACAGGTTTTCCACCTGCGTCCAGAACCGTGGCGAATGGTTGCGTACCTTCAGGTGGCACAGCTCGTGCGCGAGCACGTAGCGCAGCGCGGCCGGTGGCGCCAAGGCCAGCGCCAGGTCCAGGTTGATGCGGTCGCGGGTATCCAGGCTGCCCCACAGGCTTTTCATGGGGCGGATGCGCAACGAGGTGGGCGCCAAGCCCAGTTGCGGCACATAGCCGGCCATCCAGCGCGACACGTCGCGACGGATCTGCGCTTCCAGGTGCGAGGCCAGCAGGCCGCGGGCGATCGGCAGCGCGCGGGTGTGCGGGCGCGGGATCACCAGGGTCAGCCCTTCGGCATGCGATTCGATCTTGGGGTAGCTGCCTTCGGCCCAGTCCAGCTCCACCATTTCGCCGCGCAGCGGGAAGGTGCATGGATAGCCCAGCCGCAGCGGCGGCAGCGGCTTCACCATCAGGTTCAGCTCATCCAGCTTCAGCTCCAGCCACTCGGCGTGGCTGCGCAAAAACGCGCTGACCTGGGCCGGGTGGGTGCCTTGCGGATAGGTGACGCGGGCGCCCTTGGGCGTGACCGTGAGGCGCAGCCGGCGGGCGCGCGGGTGCGCGGCCTTCAGCACGCGGATGATGCGTCCGCCCGCTGTCGACAATTCCAGCCAATCGCCTTCGAGATGCTGCGCCATGACCTGCCCGTTGTGCCTGCTCGCCTTGCCGGTGGTGGACTGATGGGCGCGGCCGTCCGCCAAGCTTCCACTTGTCGCGGGCTGGCCGCAAGCATGGCGCGCTACCGGCCCGCCAGGGCGTGACGCAGGTTCAGCTATCGGCGGGGCGCGGCAGGCCGAACCACTCCTCCAGCTTGCCCAGCAGGCGCTCCAGTTCCAGCGTCAGCAGGGCGAAACTGGCGTCCATCTCGGCGTGGGCGTCCTGCTGGCTATCGCCCAGCTCGTCCATCACCACGTCCAGGAATTTCAGCTTGCGGATGACCAGATCCTCGCCCAGCACGAAGCTGATGCGGTCGTCGAAGGTCAGCCCCAGCATGAACACCTGCTTGCCGTTGCGCAGGTGCTCCTTCACTTCCTCGGCGTCCAGCTCCTGCCGGCGGCAGCGGGCGATGGCGCCGGTGGCGGTGGCCGGGTCGCGCAGTTCGCACTCGTCGCCCAGCGCCAGGCCGGCCGGCAGGTTGCCGGTGGAGAGCCAGTCGGTCATCAGCACGCGCGGGCCTTCTTCGGGCGCTAGCGGCACCGCGGGGAAGCTGCCCAGCGCTTCGCGCACCTGGGTCAGCGCGTTCTCGGCCGATTTGCGGCTGGAGGTGTCCAGCACCAGCCAGCCGTTTTTCTTGTCGACGTAGGCCGCCATGCGCGAGTTGCGCACGAAGGCACGCGGCAGCAGTTCGGTGAGCAGATCCTCCTTGATCCGCTTGCGCTCGCGACCGCCGACCTTGCGGCCTTCTTCCTCGGCGATCTTCTGCACCTTGCGCTGCAGTTCGTCGTTGATCACCGCCGCCGGCAGCAATTTGTCCTCGCCGCCCACGGTGACCAGGGTGCATTGCTTGACGCTGTGCGTCAGCGGCTCGCCCTCGCTGCGGCCCACCGGCGGCACGAAGCCGCGGGTGAACATCTCCAGCGGACCGCAGGGGCGCAGGCGATGCTCGGCCAGTGCGTCGTCGAGACGGTCGAGATCCGTGGCTACGGCGGGGGAAAAGCGGAACAGCGTGAGATTGCGGAAAAACATTCAATGTCCGGATCGGTGCGGCGCGGGGGCCGCGTACATATGACGGTAAGGAGCGCACCCTGTGCGCGATGCTTTTCGTGGCGTGACGAAGAGCTATCGCGCACAGGGTGCGCTCCTACAGGGGTTTCAGCTGACGGCGGCGATGGCCGCCACCACGGCATCCAGGTTGGCGCGGTTCAGCGCGGCCACGCAGATGCGGCCGCTGGTCAGCGCGTAGATCGCGAAATCCTCGCGCAGGCGCTCGACCTGGGCCTTGCTCAGCCCCGAGTACGAGAACATGCCCGCCTGCCGGTTGATGAAGTCGAACTGCGGCAGGCCCGCCGCCGCCAAGCCATCGACCAGGCCCGCACGCATTTCGTGGATGCGCGTGCGCATGCCACCCAACTCCTCCTCCCACGAGGCGCGCAGCTCGGGATTGCCCAGCACGCCGGCCACCAGGTACGCGCCGTGAGCGGCGGGGCTGGAGTAGATCGAGCGGATGGTGGTCTTGATGCGCGACAGCACCCGCGCGGCCTCGTCGCGGTCGCGGCCGACCATGCTGATCGCGCCCACGCGCTCGCCGTACAGCGAGAACGACTTGGAATACGAGTTGGCCACCACGAACGCCTCGGTGCCCGACGCGGCCAGCAGCCGGATGGCGGTGGCGTCGGCGTCCAGGCCCTTGTCGAAACCCTGGTAGGCGGCGTCCACGAAGGGCAGCAGCTTGCGCTCCTTCATCAGCTCGATCGCCTGCTGCCATTGCGCGGCATCCAGGTCCACGCCGGTGGGGTTGTGGCAGCACGCGTGCAGCAGCACCACGGTGCCCGGCTCAAGCCGGCCCAGGTCCTCCAGCATGCCGGCGAAATCCAGGCCGTGGGTTTCCTTGTCGTAATAGCGGTATTCCAGCAGCTCGAAGCCCGCGGTGCGGAACACTACGTGGTGGTTGCCCCAACTCGGGTTGCTGATGGCGATCTTGGCGCCCGCGCCGGCGGTCTGCTTCAGCAGGTCGGCAGCCACGCGCAAGGCGGCGCTGCCGCCGATGGTCTGCGCCGTGGCCACGCGGCCTTCGGCCAGCAGCGGCGAATCGGCGCCGAACAGCAGTTGCTGGGTCAGCTCGTTGTAGGCCTTCAAGCCGTTGATGGGCAGGTATCCGCGCGGATTCTCCGCCTTGGCCAGCGTCTGCTCCACGTCACGTACCGCTTTCATCAGCGGAATCTTGCCCTGCTCGTCGCAATAGATGCCCACGCCAAGATTGATCTTGCCCGGGCGCGGATCGGCCACGAAGGCCTCGGTCAGGCCCAGGATCGGATCGCCTGGAGCCATTTCAACGGATGCAAAGAAAGACACGAGCAGCCCTCTGGTAAATGGTGGAATGATCAAAACCCGCGGTTGACGCCAGCACCGCTTGCCGCGGCGCCCGGCGATGCATGCCGGCAGGCCATCGCGCACTTTACTGCTTTGCACCATGCCTTGTCCCGTGACCAGCCCGCCCCTCGGCTGGTCAGATACTGACCAGCCGCGCGCGGCGGCGGTACACTTGCCAACTTCTCCACTTGTCACCGGCCCCGCCATGCAGGTTCAGGATCACGCTGAAATCGCCCACTTGCTCGCCGAGCTGCGGATGGAGCATCGCGATCTCGACGCGGCGATCGAACAGCTGGCCACCACCCTGGGCCGTGACGAACTGCAGCTGACCCGGCTGAAGAAACGCAAGCTGCTGCTGAAGGATCACATCTCCCGCCTGGAGAGCAAGCTGATCCCCGACCTGGACGCCTGACCGCAGCGACGTCCCCTGCGCCCGCTGGAACGCACCGATGACGACTCCCGCCCCGATCCGCCTGCAGGACGACCACGTCGTGCTGGAGCCCCTCAGCCTGGATCACGTACCCGCCCTGGAGGCCGCCGCCACCGACGGCGCACTGTGGAACCTGTGGTTCACCGGTGTGCCGGCACCCGGCGAGACGCAGGCCTATGTGGAAAAAGGCCTGCTCGGCCAGGCGGAAGGGCGGATGCTGCCGTTCGCCATTCGCGAGAAAAGCAGCGGCGAGATCGTCGGCACCACGCGTTACTACGACATCGTGCCCGAGCTGCCGCGGCTGGCCATCGGTTACACCTGGTACGCAAAGCGCTGGCAGAAAAGCCACCTCAACACCGCCTGCAAACGCTTGCTGTTGCAGCACGCGTTCGAGGTCATCGGCGCCGTGGCGGTGGAGTTCCACACCGACCTGCGCAACCTCGATTCACAACGCGCCATCGAACGCCTGGGCGCCCGCCGCGAAGGCGTGCTGCGCGCGCACAAGCGCCGCCGCGACGGCAGCCTGCGCGACACCGTCTGCTACAGCGTCCTGGCTACCGAATGGGCTGACGTGAATCGTTGGCTGGATTTGCGGTTGGGGCGGTTGAGTAGCGGGCGTTAAGAGCGCCCCCTTCCGCCCGTCGGGCACCTTCCCCCGTTGTACGGGGGAAGGAAGCGATCAGACCTCCTCGAAACACCCAGCTTCCTTCCCCCGCATCGCGGGGGAAGGTGCCCGAAGGGCGGAAGGGGGCACTCCAAAAACCCCTCAAAGCAACCGATTCACCAACCGATCCAGCCGCGTGCGATTGAGCCGCCGCAGATTCTTGCGCACCACCGCCGGATACTGCCGCGGGCTTTCCAGCGCGTGGTAATCCGCCAGCCGCGTAGCGTGTTTTTTCAACGCGGCCCACTCAGCCTGATGCCTGTCATGCAGCAGCCGCTGCGGGTCGCGCAACAGCAGGCCGTTTTCCAGGTCCAGCGCCCAGGCGCGCGGGTTGAGGTTGTTGCCGGTGAGCACGGCCACGTCATCGTCCACGAACAGGCCTTTCAGGTGGTAGCTGTTGTCGCCGTGGCGCCACAGGTGGATGTTGAGCTGGCCGCTGTCGATCTGCCGGCGGTGGGCGCGGGCAAATCGGCGCAGGTTGTTTTCGTACAGGTAGGGCAGCAGGCCGATGGTCTTGAACGGCTGCCCGGGCGGGATGTAGAAATCGTTGGCGGTCTTGTCGCCCACCATCAGGTGGATCTCGCAGCCGCGGCGCAGCAGTTGCCCCAGCACCGCCCGCACCGGACGCGGCAGGTTGAAGTACGGCGTCAGCAGGATCACCCGCTCGCGGGCGCCGCGCAGCGCGGCCAGCAAAGCGTCGTTGAGCGCGTTGTCTGTGCGGCCAAAACCCAGCAGCGGCGTCACTGCCACCGCACCATCGCGCAAGCTGTCGCCGGGGACGGTGTAAGCGGCCTGATGCAGCGACTGGCGCAGATCGCGGATGGCCGGCTGTAGCGCCTTCGCGGTCGGCGCCTCACCACTGTTCAACCGGCACACGGCAGGGCTGGCGACAAACTGCCGCTCGACGAAACCGGCCATCGCGTCGGCCAGTTTCGCGTCGCGGAACAGGTGGTAGCGGTCCAGCCGATAGCGGCCGTGACAGGCAAGGTAGACATCGTTGAGGCTGGCGCCGCTGTACAGCACGCTGTCGTCGATGACGAAGCCTTTCAGGTGCAGCACGCCGAACAACTCGCGGTTCTGCACCGGCACGCCGTAGATGGCCACGCCCGGCCCCAGGCGCCTGGCGTATTCCCGATACATGCCCGCATTGCCCGCGCTTTTCTGCTTGCCGATCAGGCCGCGGCGGGCGCGATGCCAGTCGACGAACACGGAGATTTCCAGGGCCGGATGGCGTGCTTTCGCCGCGTACAACGCCTCGAGGATTTCGCGGCCGCCATCATCGTCCTGCAGGTACA
>DATJCF010000068.1:0-3198 GCA_035514935.1 Rhodanobacter sp.
CCGCCTGCCGTGACCACCCATGAATTACCGCCACGCCTATCACGCCGGCAACTTCGCCGATGTCCTGAAGCACACCGTGCTGCACGCGCTGATCGAGTCGTTGCAGGCCAAACCTGCCCCGTTTTGCTACATCGATACCCACGCCGGCAGCGGCAACTACCCGTTGGAAGGCTTCGAGGCGCGCAAGACCGGCGAACACAAAGACGGCATCGCGCGGCTGCATCCGGCCGAAAAAGTCCCCGCGCTGCTGCAACGCTGGCGCGCCGGCATCCTGTCGGGCGAAGGCAACGAGGACGGGCTGAAGTTCTACCCCGGCTCGCCCTTGCAAGTGGCCCGCCTGCTGCGCCCGAATGACAGCGCGCAACTGTGCGAACTGCATGCCGAGGAAGCGACCAAACTGCGCAACCTGCTGCATCGCGACCCGCGCATGCACGTGCACCAGCGCGACGGCTACGAGGCGTTGAAGGCCTTGCTGCCGCCGAAGGAAAAGCGCGGCCTGGTGCTGATCGATCCGCCGTACGAGGCACAGGAGGCCGAGTACAAAGTGATCGAGCAGGCGCTGAAGACCGCGTTGCAGCGCTGGCCCACCGGCATCTATGCGGTGTGGTACCCGATCAAGCTGCGCAGCCAGGTGCAGCCGTTCCTGCGCGGCTTGCAGCGCATCGGCGCCCGCCGCGTGCTGCGGGTGGAGTTGCTGGTGCACCCGGACGATTCCCCGCTGCGCCTCAATGGCTCGGGCATGGCCATCCTCAACGCACCGTGGAACCTGGACGACGTGCTGCGCGAACCCTTGCGTGCCTTGGGTGAGCTGCTGGCGCAGGACAAACCGGCCACGACGCGACTGGACTGGATCCTGCAGGAAGGCGCCGAGCCGCCCACCCAGCCCGCTGCCCGCATCGCGCCTGTCCACCCGCGAGCGCCCGTCGCGCCCACGCTGAACGGCCGGGCCGCACGGACATCGGTCGAGTGGCCCCTCAGATCCATCGTTCCGGCGAAGCGTTTCGAGATCCTCCTACACTCCCGCCACGCTGCACGTTGTACCGTTGCCCGCAAAGCCCACGCCGTCACGCCACAGGAGTTTTCACATGCGTATCGCCGCTCGCTCCTTGCTGTTTTCCGCCCCGCTGCTGGCACTCGCGCTGGCCGCCTGCGCCCCGGCGCCGATCTACAAGAGCACCGCCAACACCCTCGCCGCCACGCCGGCCCAGGTTGCGCAGTCGCCCGAGCGCTACAGCGGCAACAGCCTGGTCTGGGGTGGCCGCGTGGTCGCCGTCAGCAACCTGGCCGATCACAGCGAGATCGAACTGCTGGCCTACCCGCTGGATTCATCCCAGCGGCCCAAAGCCAACGACACCGGTAACGGCCGCTTCATCGCGGTGATGCCCGGCTATGTCGAACCGCTCAGTTATCCGCCGGGCGCCCTGATGACGCTGAGCGGCACGCTCAACGGCAGCCGCAGCGGCAAGGTGGGCGAAGCCAGCTATGTGTTTCCGCTGGTCACCGTGAACGAGTCGCACGTGTGGACCGCGGAGGAAATGCGCAAGGGCCACAACAACGTGCATTTCGGCGTGGGGCTGGGCGTGGGCATTCGCTGATTACGGGATTCGGGATTCGGGAAGCATCACGCGCGCGGCTTGCCCGGACATGATCCGGGCTCGCTTCGACGGCAAACCATCATGACATCGGTGCCTTAAACTTCCCGGCCACCCACAAGGATTCGCACATGTCAGGCCACGCCGCCAACCCGATCAAGGCCATCCTGCTCGCGCTGGGCGCCAACTTCGCCATCTTCGTGGCCAAGCTGTTCGCCGCCTTCGTCACCGGCTCCGGCGCCATGATGGCCGAGGCCGTGCACTCGCTGGCCGACTGCGGCAACCAGGGGCTGTTGCTGTTGGGTATCCGCCAAGCCAAGAGGCCGCCATCGGATGAGTTCCCGCTGGGCTGGGGTCGCGCGCTGTACTTCTGGTCGTTCCTCGTCGCCATTCTGCTGTTCAGCGTGGGCGGCATGTTTTCGATCTACGAAGGCATCCATAAACTCACGAATCCCGAACCGCTGAAGATGGCGTGGGTGGCACTGGCCGTGCTGGTGTTCGGCATCGTCGCCGAAGGCATCTCGATGCGCGGCTGCATGCGGGAAGTGAACAAGTCGCGCGGCGACCAGAACCTGTGGACCTGGTTCCGCCAGACCCGTTCCAGCGAGCTGCTGGTGATCTTCGGTGAGGACCTGGCCGCCTTGGTAGGCCTGTGCCTGGCCGCGCTCGCCGTCGGCGCCACCATGCTCACCGGCAACCTGATGTTCGACGCCGCCGGCACCATCGCCATCGGCGTGCTGCTGATCGTGGTGGCCGTGCTGGTGGCCATCGAAGTGAAAGCCCTGCTGATCGGCCAGGGCATGGAGCCACGTCGCCGAGAGGAATTGCTCGACTTCCTGCGCCAGCGCCCGGAAGTGGCCGAGGTGTTGAACCTGATCACCCTGCAGATGGGCCCGGACGTGATGGTGGCCGTCAAGGCACGCATGCAGCCGACGGCGAGCGACCAGGCCTTGATCGCGGCGATCAACACTGTGGAAGCGGCAATGAAGGCCTGCTTCACCGACGTGAGGTGGAGCTTCTTCGAGCCCGATAACGCGGATTGACCGGCGTGACCTGACGCCGCAGGGCCGGTGGCGGGCGGCACGTTACAATGGCGGCCTCCGACGCCAGCAAGCGACCCATGCGCAACCCTCTGCAAGAACAACTTCTCAAAGCCGGGCTGGTGAAGAAAAACCAGGTGGCCCAGGCGGTGCGCGAGCAGGCGAAAAAGCACCAGGGCAAGCAGCCGGCAACACCCAGCGCCGAGCAGTTGGAAGCGCAGCGCTTGCAGGCGGAGAAGGCCACGCGCGACCGCGCGATCGCCGCCGAGCGCAATGCTCAGTTGCGCGCCGCCGAGGCGCGGGCGCAGATCCAGCAGATCGTGGACGCGCACAAGGTGAAGCGCGCGGGCGAGATCGCCTACCGCTTTACCGATGGCGACCGTATCCGCGACGTGCTGGTGAACGAAGCGCTGCGCGCGCAACTGGCCGCCGGCACGCTGGTGATCGTGCGCCACGGCGAGGGTTACGAACTGCTGCCGCGTGTGGCGGCCGACAAGGTGTACGAGCGCGATGCCACGGTGATCGTGCTCGATCACGGCCAGCCGACGCCGGGCGACACGCCCGAC
>DATJCF010000069.1:0-3565 GCA_035514935.1 Rhodanobacter sp.
CGCGGTCAGCGGCACGTGGTGCAGGCGCACGCCGGCATGGATGGTGAAATAGTCCACGCCCTGCTCGGCCTGCTCGATCAGGGTGTCGCGGAACACTTCCCAGGTCAGCCGCGCCGGATCGCCACCGACTTTCTCCAGCGCCTGGTAGATCGGCACGGTGCCGATCGGTACCGGCGAGTTGCGGATGATCCACGAGCGGATGTTGTGGATGTTGCGGCCGGTGGACAGGTCCATGATCGTGTCCGCGCCCCAGCGGATCGCCCACACCAGCTTCTCGACCTCCTCGGCCACGCCGGAGGACACCGCCGAGTTGCCGATGTTGGCGTTGACCTTCACCAGGAAGTTGCGCCCGATCACCATCGGCTCCAGCTCGCCGTGGTTGATGTTGGCCGGGATGATCGCGCGCCCCAGCGCGATCTCGCTGCGCACGAATTCGGGCGTGACGAAGGCGGGCAGTGCCGCGCCGAACGCTTCGCCGTCGGCCAGCCGGGCGGCCGCTTCTTCATGCATCTGCGTGCGGCCCAGGTTCTCGCGCTGTGCGGCGTAGATCATTTCCTCGGTGATGATGCCGGCGCGGGCAAATTCCAGTTGGGTCACGGGTTGGCCCGCTTCGCCCCGGCGCAACGTGCGCTGCGCGGGGCAGGGCGCCACCAGCCGCTCCGGGCCGACGCCGCCGTTGTCCTCCGGGCGGCTGGCGCGTCCGTCGATACCTGGAAATCCGCGCGCCGCGATCCACACATCGCGCACCGGCGGCAGGCCCGCAGCCAGGTCGATCTGCACCGCGTCGTCGGTATACGGGCCGGACGGATCGTAGACGTGCAGCGCGGGCGAGAGCGGATCGTTCAGCGCAATCTCGCGCACCGGCACACGCAAGGAAGGATGCGCGGGCGGCGACACGTAGACCTTGCGCGAGCCGCCGATCGGCCCGGTGGTGACGCTGAGAGGTGCGGCAGCGGGATGATGGTTCATGGATCTCCTCCTTCGATGGAGATCCGGGACGCGACGCTGCAACGGCGCACGGACGCGCCGCAGCCGGCCGCCCATGGTGGTGATTCCCGTTCCTACGCCGGTATTACCCGGATCAGGTTCAAGGGTCAGCTCGCGCTATCTCAGCCCCTTGCGGGGCACCCCTCGGAATGGCCGGCAGGATGGTGGCGCCGGTTGCGTGCTGTCAAGCGCGCCTCGTGCCGGTTGGCCGGCGTCGGTGCAGGAAACGGACACCTGGACATGACGCGTTCTGAACGTAACTCTGACCAGACTGGCGGCGAAGAGAAGGGTGATGGACAATGCCCGCCAATATATGTACCATCTAGTTCATTAAAGGCCCGGAACCAATGTCCGGGCTTAGCACTCCAACCAACCGAGTGCTAAACTTTGTTGCCATTCTGGAGGTTCCAACCATGTCTCAAGCCTTGGTAACCGCCAACTTCCCGCTGCCGAGCGTGGTCGGAAGTCTGGATGCCTATATTTCCGCCGTGCATCGCATCCCGGTACTGAGCTCCGAAGAGGAGCAGTCGCTCTCGCGCGGCTACCTCGAGGACGCCAATCTCGATGCGGCCAAGAAACTGGTGATGTCGCACCTGCGCTTCGTGGTGCACGTGGCCCGTGGCTACAGCGGCTACGGCCTGCAGCTGGCCGACCTGATCCAGGAAGGTAATATCGGCCTGATGAAGGCGGTCAAGCGCTTCGATCCCGACCAGGGCGTGCGCCTGGTCAGCTTCGCGGTGCACTGGATCCGCGCCGAAATGCACGAGTTCATCCTCAAGAACTGGCGCATCGTGAAGGTCGCCACCACCAAGGCGCAGCGCAAGCTGTTCTTCAACCTGCGCAAGAGCAAGAAGCGGCTGGGCTGGATGAATGCCGCCGAAGTGCGCACGGTGGCGAATGACCTGGGCGTGCCCGAAGCGACGGTGCGCGAGATGGAATCGCGCCTGTCCGGCCGCGACATCGGTTTCGAGCCGGTGACCGACGACGAGGATGCCAAGCCTGCACCGGCCGCGTTCCTGGTCGACGACGGTGCCGATCCGTACGAAAACGTGTCGGATGCCGATGCCAGCGACAACCGTTTGCAGGCCTTGTCCGACGCGCTGGTGCAGCTGGATGCCCGTTCGCGCGACATCATCCAGCGTCGCTGGCTGGACGACGACAACAAGGCCACGCTGCAGGATCTGGCCGACGAATACGGTGTGTCCGCGGAGCGCATCCGCCAGGTCGAAGCCAACGCGATGAAGAAGATGCGTGGATTGTTCGCCGAAGCCTGAGTGGCTCGAAACGCACTGACCGACGGCCCCGCAAGGGGCCGTTTGCGTTGGTGGACAGCGAAGCGATCAAGACTCGGGAATCAGCGATTCCCCGGGGTTTCGTCCGTTTCATCGCGGCCGCTGACGATGCGGGCGTGGCGCTCGTGGGTCCAGTACGCCCACGCCCAGTCCAGCATCACCACCAGCCGGTTGCGGAAGCCGATCAGAAAATAGATGTGCGCCAGCAGCCACACCGCCCACGCCACAAAGCCCGACAGTTTCAGACGGCCAAACTGGGCCACCGCGGCCATCCGGCCTATCGTCGCCAGCGAGCCGGCGTCGCGATAGCGGAACGGCGCGGGGCTGTCGTTCCCGTCGAGCCGTGCGCGGATAGCCGTGCCCACATATTCACCCATCTGCTTGGCCGCCGGTGCCACGCCGGGCACCGGTTTGCCGCCCGGTTGCTGCACGTCCGCCAGGTCGCCGATGACGAATACCTCCGGATGCATCGGCAGGCTGAGGTCGGGGCGAACCTGCACTCGGCCAGCGCGATCCAGCGGCGCGCCCAGCACGCGTCCCAATGGCGAAGCCGCCACGCCGGCGGCCCACAGCACGGTGCGCGCAGGCAGTCGTTGATCGCCCAGGTTCACGCCATGTGCGTCGATGGCGGTGACTGCCGTGCCGGTGTGAACCGCCACGCCCAGGCGTTCCAGCTGACGGCGTGCGCGCTCCGACAACAGCGGGTCGAACGCGGGCAGGAGGCGCGGCCCGGCCTCGATCAACCGCACGCTGGCGCGGCGCGGGTCGCTGCGGCGGAAATCGCGCGGCAGGGTGCGTCGCGCCAGTTCGGCCAGTGTGCCCGCCAGTTCGACGCCGGTGGAACCGCCACCCACGACCACGAAATTCAGCCAGGCCTGACGCCGCGCCGGATCGGTTTCGCGTTCGGCGTGTTCGAACGCCAGCAAGACGCGGCGGCGGATCAGGAAGGCGTCGTCCAGTGTCTTCAGCGCGGGTGCGAACGGCGCCCATTCGTCGTGGCCGAAGTAGGCGTGCGTCGATCCGGTCGCCACCACCAGGATGTCGTAGTGCAGCGTGCCGTGCGCCAGCCGTACCTCGCGCGCCGACGTGTCCACGCCGACGACCTCGTCGAGCAGCACGGTGAGGTCGCGCTGCTGGCGCAGGATCTGTCGCAAGGGCGCGGCAATGGACGGTGCCGCCAGGCTGGCGGTGGCCACCTGGTACAGCAGCGGCTGGAACAGGTGATGGTTGCACCGGTCCACCAGCGTCATGCGCACCGGCGCGCCGGCCAGCCGCCGCGCCACGGC
>DATJCF010000070.1:0-5932 GCA_035514935.1 Rhodanobacter sp.
TACGCCACCGTCGCGGACAGCGCACCCACACCCGAGGCGAACGACTCGGGGTTGTCGCCCGGATGCACGCCGAGCACAAAGTTGAGCGCCTCCATCTGCAAGGTGTCCGGCGTGAACTGCGGCCACGCCTTGCGGAAGAAATACTGGCTGACGCCGAACTTCTGGATGTCCCAGCCGGCGCCCCAGATGTAAGGCACATACGGCACGCCATACGGTGTCTTGGTGGCGTCTGCGGTGAGCTTGGCCTGGTAGGTCTTCACCGCTGCACCGACCTCGTCGATGAAGGCCTGGTCGTGGATCAGCGGCATCGCTTCGGCCAGCATGGCGCCGGTCTTGTCGATGTGCGCGGCGATCTGCGGCTTCATCGCGATCAGGCGCTGCACATACGCCACGTCGCCGGTGGTTTTCGCCAGTTCCGCCAGCGCAAACACCTTGGCACCCAGGTCGTCGGCGCGGTCGATGGCGTGGCGGTAGAGGTCGAGCGCGGCATCGAGCGACTGCTTCGCCATCGCCGGGTTGTTCGCCTTCAGTACCCGTGCGGCGGTAGCGAGTTGTGCCGCCGTGGTGAGTTCGCGATCGGGGTTGTCCTCGGTAAACACCCAGCGGTCATCGGCAATGGATGAGGTGGTCGCGGTCTTCTGGCCCGGCTTGAGCGTGGGATCGTAATCGAGCCCATCGGTCTGGGTGGAGACATCGCCGAGCAGCACGTATTGCTCCAGCGTCGGCTCGATGATGCCGCGGTAGGTGCGGCCCAGCGCCTTGTAGCCGCCCAGCACACTGAGCAGGCCGTGCTCCATCTGCTGGATCGCGTCGTTGACGCCGTCCGGCCGGTGGATATGGGCCACCTTCTTCGCCTCGTCGATGCTGGTGGCGTCGTAGTCGAGACCGAACTCCTCCACCATCTTGGCCAGCAGCCACACCGTGCCCATCTGGCTCTCGACGCGCAGGTCGTAATCCCCGGCATCGTGCCAGCCGCCCGAGGTCAGGCCCGGCACGCGGTCGCCGGGCTTGTAGCGGGTCAGCGTGTCCGGCCCCTGCGCATAGCCGTCGAAGTGCACGCCGACCTGCGCCATGCGCGCATCGTCCTGATGGTCGAGCCCGTGCCAGGTGCGGTAGTTCTCCTTCACCAGCATGTGGCACATCTGCACCGGCAGGAAGTATTCGAGTGTGGGCTGCCAGACGCCGCGATCGTAGACATCGTCGGCGATGCGGAAAACGTGCGTTTTCTGCCCGCGATAGGACAGCTCATACATGCCCGGATCGGTCACCGCGCTGAGGTCGGCGGTCAGGTAGTTGTAGCGCAGGAAGTGGCCCCACCGTTTGGGCGTAAAGCTGGCCACCTGTTGCGGGCCGCCGGCGGTCATCCTGTAGAGGATCAGCGCATCGGCCTTGTTGTCGCGCTTGTCCTGCTCGATCACCACGGTCTTGGCCTGATCCGGGCGATAGCCGACCTGCGACACCTGCACCACCGGCGCGCCGCGCCAGTCCGGGTCGACGTTCGGTGTGATGATCCACGACACGGCATTCTTCGTCGCACCCGGGCGCGTGATTTCGCGCACGATGTACCAGCCATTGTTCTGGTTGCCGCGGCCGTCGAGCAATTCGAGCCGACCTGTGCGGCTCTCGATCTTCAGCCGTTGCAGCTTGCTTTCCGGCGCCACCACCAAGGTCTTGCCCTCGGCCATCGGGGCGGAAATCAGCTGGCCATGGTCGTCACTGATGGGGCCGTCTGCCTGGCGCGGGAAGATGCCCGACACCTGATCCATCAACCAGCTCTTGCCGAACAGATCGGTCGGAAACAGCTCGAAATTGAAACCGACCTTGCCCTCCCACTCCGCCGGCAACGGCTTGTCCAGATCAACGCTGACCTTGAACGCGTCGCCGTCCATCGGCGTCACGCTGACGTGGTAGCTGAAATGGAGGTCGGGGTAATCGATCGGATTGAAGCCCTTGCGGTTCTTCGTCTCGTCGGGATAGTGCAGCGTCTGGGTGACGGTCTGCGTCGCTGCATCGACCACCGGTTCGCCGTCGCCCGCCGGCATCGGTGACCACTGCCCCGGCGACGGCTCAAGTCGCAGGTCGCCATTGGCCGCCACGCGCGTGCCGTGCTGGATCACCGTCACGCCGGTCTGGTGGCCGTCGGGATAGATGTCGGCAAATACCGTGACGTTCAGCCCCGGCGCCTCGAAATAACCCTTGTCATTGAGCTTCAGCTGCGGCTCGGCCGGGGCCGCGCCGGCTCCTGTTGCAGCCAGCGCCACCAGCAGACCGATTGCCATCGAAAGCGTGTGTTTCATGTTGAGCATCCCCTGGACACGGACCGGTTCGGTCGCGCTGTGAACGAACGCCCGAAACTAGCCCACGTGTCCGGGTCACGGCAAGCAACCGGCCCACATCCATTTCTCGCCGAAGGATTTCTCAACACCGGAATCGAAAATCGGGGCGCCAATGCACCTCATCAGGAACTGTGCGCTTTCGCCGCGATAGACTCGCCTCGCGGGGCATCCTCCGCAGCAGAATCCGCATGCGCGCCGCTTCACTTTCAGGGAACGCCATGATCCACACCATGCTCATCCGCAGCGCGCTGGCTTTCGCGATGTTGGCTTTCACCGCAGCAACTCCTGCCCAGACGCCCGGAACCACGCTGGCCGCCTGCCCGTCCAGCACGCAGAAGAACCCGGCCAATGCCGCAGCGGTTGCCGAGCGCGACCGCGAGTTGAAGGTACTCGGCATCAAGCAGATGAAGCCCGCGGTGGGTGCCTTCGACATCGGCAAACCCTGCAACGCCAATTACGCCGAGGCGCTGGCCAACCCTTATCCGAAATTGCCTGACGCACTCACTAGACGCGCAGGGGAGAAGGTTGCCACGGTGTCGCAATGGCGGCATGACCGGCGCCCGGAAATCGCCGAGCTGATGCAAAGCCAGGTGTACGGTTTCGTACCCGACAACGTGCCGGCGGTGACATGGAAAGTCACCCGCACCCTGCATCACTCCATCGGCGGCATCGCCGTGGTCACCAAGGAGTTGACCGGTCACGTCGACAACAGCGCCTACCCATCGATCACGGTGAACATCCGCGCCAATCTGGTAACGCCGGCAGATGCGCAGGGCCGCGCCGTGCCCCTCATCGTGATGAGCGGCAGCCGCCTGCAACCGATCCCCACGACCCCGCCGGCATCGCTTTCGCACAACGTCAGCTATTACAGCCTGCTGGGCGTGGACAACCTGCAGCAGCTTCTCCGCCGCGGCTGGGGCTACGCGGCGATCGACAGCACCAGCGCGCAGCCGGACAGCCTGCCGAACGGCGACGGCATCGGCGAAGGCATCATCGGTTTGGCCAACCGGGGCAAGCCACGCGGCATGGACCAATGGGGCGCGGTGCGCGCCTGGGCCTGGGCCGACAGCCGCCTGCTGGATTACCTGCTCACCGACCCGGGCGTCGACGCTCGCCGGATCGGCATCTTCGGTCACTCGCGCTTCGGCAAGGCCGCGCTGGTGGCGATGGCGTTCGACCAGCGTTTCACCATCGGCTACATCAGCGCCGCCGGCGCCGGCGGCAGCGCCCTCTTCCGGCGCAACTTTGGCGAAACGCTGGCGAACCTCACCGGCCCCGGCGAGTTCTATTGGTTCGCGGGAAACCTGATGAAGTACGCCGCGGTCGGCCACACGCCGGACGAGCTGCCGGTGGACAGTCACGAACTCATCGCTCTGTGCGCGCCGCGGCCGATCTTCCTCAGCGGCGGCATCCTGATGACGGAGCCGGGCAAGATTCCCGGCGATGCCTGGCAAGACACACGCGGCACCTTCATGGCCGCCGTCGCCGCCGGCCCGGTCTACGCCCTGCTCGGCGCAAAAGGCCTCGGCACCGACACCATGCCGCCGCCACTGACCCTTATCGACAACGGCAACCTCGCCTTCCGCCAACATACCGAAGGCCACACGCCCAGCCCGAACTGGCCGTATTTCCTGCGATTTGCGGAAAGAGAATTTGTCGAGCACTAAGAGTCTGTCGAACTTTGGTTGGCCGCCGCGAACCACAGCCGCCGGCTACGGATTGCGCCGACAGTATCGACACAAATAGCAGCCATTCGATTGGAAGGCCAAACCATGTCCCTAAGCACTTCGATTCTCTGCTTCGTGATGCTGGCCGGCTCGGCCGTTGCCAGCGCGCATGAATGCCTCAACTGGAAGGCGATCGCACTCCCGCTAGACCGCCCCAGCGTGCACGTCGATATCAACGCATTGGCCGATCTGCTACCCGCGTACCCTGTCAATGCTGACCCCGAATATCTGGATGACGAGATCCGGACGCTGGATGAGGCCCACGACCTGTTGAACCGCGCTCGCCATCCGCTTCCTCTGGGTGACATCAGAGGCGCGTGGCGCGTGGCGTCCTACCAGATGGGAAGAACCGGCGGTTACAGCTACCCCTATTTCGCTGGGCACATTGACCGCGCCGCATGCGGCTACCGCTTCATCAAGACCCGAGGCTCCCAGCGCCGCAGTGGCGTGTTGCTGCCGATGCAGGAAAGCGAGCGCGCCCTCGCCTTTCTCGGCGTCGCCACGGTCAATGGAAACACCAGCCAACCGTACGGGCCGACCAATCGGTCTCTGGGACATCCGGTGGGGCCCGATGGCCCAACCAATTCGGCAGGTCGATTGCTGCGCATTGCGCCCAACACGTTGCTTATGATCATGGACGCAGACAACGATGGCTTCGAGCTGTATCGGTTGGAACGTTGAGCCGCCCGCGACGAGCCGATCCCCCCGGACGGCTGGCCGCCCAGCAGTGCAAGAAGCAACAAGAAATCGAGTTTCCCCGATATTCAACCTTCCTGAAGAGGGCAACGCATTGCATCAGTCACCCAGGCTTGCTCAAGCATCGAGCCATGAAAACGTTGCTCGTCGAATGACGTGGATCTTCTTCACTGCATTCGCCGCCTTGTTCATGACCTCCCAGGCGCGAGCCGGCACTTCGACCCTTGTGTACGACAAGCCGGCCAGTCAATGGAATGAAGCGCTGCCGCTGGGCAACGGCCTCATGGGCGCCATGGTGTTCGGCGGCGTGCCTGACGAACGCGTCCAGCTCAACCTGGGCACGCTATGGGGTGGTGCGCCGGACGACTACATCGCGCCCGGCGCCGCAGCGCAGCTGAAGCAGATACAGAAGCTGATTTTCTCGGGCAAGGTGGCGCAGGCCGAAACGCTCAGCGCGGGCTTCATGGGTGATCCGAAATTGCTGATGCCGTTCCAGCCGCTCGGCGATCTGCGGCTGCATGTCGAGAACAAGGGCGAGGTCAGCGATTACCGAAGGGAGCTGCGGCTGGACGATGCGATCAGCACCGTTTCCTATGCGGTCGATGACGTGCATTTTCGCCGCGAGACCTTCATCTCCTACCCTGACCGGGTGCTGGTGATGCGCCTCAGCGCCGACCGGCCGGCGAAGCAGAATTTCACCGTCGCGCTGACCTCGCCCCAGCCCGGCGCCAAGGTGGCGCTGGTGGGCAAGGACACCATCGAGCTGACCGGGCAGATCCAGCCGCGCGCCAACCCGGCATCGTCATGGACAGGCTCGTGGTCAAAGCCCGGGATGAGCTATGCGGGACGGCTCGCCATCAAGACCGAAGGCGGCAGCATCCGCCAGGCCGGCGACCATCTGGAAGTGCGCGGCGCCGACGCCGTCACCCTCGTGTTCAGCGGGGCTACCAGTTTCAAATCGTATCGCGACATCAGCGGCGATGCCGAGGCGGCGGCTCGCGCGCCCCTGGCCAAGGCAGTACAGCACAGCTACGAGGCACTGAAGAACGCCCACCTGGCCGACTATCACGCCCTCTTCAACCGTGTGCATTTGCGTCTGGGCAACGACACTTCCGGCGACAAGGTGGCGACGGACCAGCGCATTCGAGACTTCAAGACCCACGACGATCCGTC
>DATJCF010000071.1:0-15264 GCA_035514935.1 Rhodanobacter sp.
AGTGCCGGTCGCGCCGCGCGTTCGACCAGCGACTTGGCCAGCAGCGACCAGCCGACATAAGCGACGCCGAGCGTGATGCCGGCCAGCAATGCGCGTTGCGCCAGGATCCGTTCGCGCGCGAACCATGCGACCACGCAAGCCATGAACCACGGCAGCGTGAACAGCGGATCGATGATGAACAGGCTCGACCACATCAGCGGCGGCATCGGCACCGGCCAGAACAGCTGCGTGCCATAGACGGTGAACGCATCGATCAGCGGATGCGCCATCAAGCAGGCCAGGATCGCCCACCACCAGCGCGTCGGCGATTCCGCGACGCGACCGCCGCGGCGCCGGAAGAACGTCCAGATCGCCCACGCCACGAATGGCAGCACCAGCCACGAATGGGTCGCGCCCCGATGCCAGGTCATGCGCACGATCGGGTCGTCGCACAACGCCAGCGGAAACACATCGAGGTCCGGCAGCGTGTTCAGCGCGGCGCCAGCCAGCAGTGCGGCGCGCCGATGCCGCGCCGGCACGATCGCGGCGACGATCGCACCGCCGAGGAACAAGTGGGTGATCGAGTCCATTGGCGGATGCTAGCCGGTGGCGCTGCAGGCCATGATTTACCGTCAGCCGCCGCACTGGGCTTAACTCCCGCAAAATCCATCCGCAGGCACAATGCACCGGCGCGACCCGGCGTGTATCATGCCCGGCCATCCTTTCATCCGTATCAAGGGATACATCCTTTTCAGGAGCGTCCCTTCCTTTGGAGCCAGTGTCGATGTCCAGCTACCTGTTCACTTCTGAATCCGTCTCCGAAGGCCATCCGGACAAGGTCGCCGACCAGATTTCCGACGCCGTGCTCGACGCGATCCTGAGCCAGGACAAGCGCGCGCGCGTGGCCTGCGAAACCATGGTCAAGACCGGCGTGGCGATCGTCGCCGGCGAGGTCACCACCAGCGCGTGGATCGACCTGGAGGCGCTGACCCGCAAGGTGATCCTCGACATCGGCTACGACTCGTCGGAAGTCGGTTTCGACGGCGCCACCTGCGGCGTGCTGAACCTGATCGGCAAGCAGTCGCCCGACATCAACCAGGGCGTGGATCGCAAGAAGCCCGAAGAACAGGGCGCCGGCGACCAGGGCCTGATGTTCGGCTACGCGACGAACGAGACGAAGGACATGATGCCGGCGGCGATCTACTACTCGCACCGCCTGGTCGAACAGCAGGCCAAGGTGCGCAAGCAGAAGAACTCCAAACTGCCGTGGCTGCGCCCGGATGCGAAGTCGCAGGTCACCTTGCGCTACGACGACAACCACAACGTGATCGGCCTCGACGCGGTGGTGCTGTCGACCCAGCACGATCCCGGCGTGAAGCAGAAGGACCTGGTCGAGGCCGTGCGCGAGCTGATCCTCAAACCCGTGCTGCCGGCCAAGCTGCTGCACAAGGGCACCAAGTTCCACATCAACCCGACCGGCAAGTTCGTCATCGGCGGCCCCGTGGGTGACTGCGGCCTGACCGGCCGCAAGATCATCGTGGACACCTACGGCGGCTGGGCCCGTCATGGTGGCGGCGCGTTCTCCGGCAAGGATCCGTCCAAGGTCGACCGCTCGGCCGCCTACGCCGCGCGTTACGTGGCGAAGAACATCGTCGCCGCCGGCATCGCCGACCGCTGCGAAGTGCAGGTGAGCTACGCGATCGGCGTGGCGCATCCCACCTCGATCTCGGTCACCACCTTCGGCACCGGCAAGATCAGCGACGACAAGATCGAGAAGCTGATCCGCAAGCATTTCGACCTGCGCCCGTTCGGCATCCTGAAGATGCTCGACCTGATCCACCCGATGTACCAGCAGACCGCCAGCTACGGCCACTTCGGCCGCACGCCGCAGGAGCTGACCGACGCGAACGGCAACAAGTTCACCTCGTTCTCGTGGGAAAAGACCGACCGCGCCGAGGCGCTGCGCCAGGACGCGAAGCTGAAGTAAGCGTCTGCGCAGACTTGCCGCTTCGACGAAAGGCCCCGCACATGCGGGGCCTTTTGCGTTTCACGACGGCGGAAGCTACCCATCGCCCTCCCCCGCTCGCAGGGGAGGGCCGGGGACAGGTCAGTTTTTGATCATTCCGCCAGCCGCCCCTGCTACAAACAGGGGGGGAACCGAAAGCCTCAGGGCGTGAGCATGCGGATGGCCTCGTCGCGCACGCTGCGCATGCTGGCATTGAGGTTGGCGGGGTTCATGGCGATGACGGGGTCCAGATACTCCTGGCGGACACTTTCGGCGGCATGTTGTGCGCCCAGTTCGGCAAGCGCGTAATGCAGGCGCGACGCGCTCTCGATCGTATGCGCATCGCGCGGCCCAAGCAGTTTCTCGCGCCCGGTCAACGCCTGCCGGTAGGCTGCGCGCGCCGCCTTCCAGTCGCCGGCGTCGCTGTTGATATCGCCGATCAGGGTCAGCGTGCTGAAGATGATCGGATGATCGTCACCCAAAGCGCGGCGCTGCCCCGCCAGCGTGAGCTCGGCCTCGGCCAGCGCCTTCCGGTGCTGACCGGCAGCATTCAGCAGGCTGGCCAGGCTGCCGTGGGCCATCAGCGTGTGCGGGTGGTTCGGCCCCAGCATGCGTTCATGCGACGCCAGAATCCTGCGCTCCAGCGCAATGGCTTTCGCGTAATACCCCTGTGCGACCGCCGGATCGTCGGCAAAATGCCCCTGCTTGGCCACCAGCCGCACCATCACCGTGAGCGACGCCATCGTGTCCGGATGGTCCGGGCCGAGCAGTCGCTCGCGCGTCGCCACCACCCGGTCCAGCAGCCCATGCGCCTGCTTGAACGCGGCCGGGTCCTGCGCCAGGTAGACCTCGTCGGTGGCCACCATGTTCTGCGCGCGCAACGTCTCGGGGTGATCCGCACCCAGCTTGCGTTCGCGGATGATTGCCACTTCGCGCGCCAGCGCCAGCGATTTCTCGTACTCGTGGCGGTAGTGCAGCAGGTTGGCCAGCACCACCATGGCCTTGAGCGTTTCGGGATGCTCCGCGCCCAGCTTGCCGCGGTCCAGCGCCACCAGTGCCTCGGCCTGCTTGCGCGCTTCGTCGCGCATGCCCAGGCCGATCAGAGTGGTGACCAGGTCCTGCCGCAGTTCCATCACGCCGCTGTCGGTGGCCGGCAACAGCGGCTGCAGTTGCGCATACAGCTTCTGCTGCAGCGCCAACGCCTGCTGCAGATGGCCTTGCGCCGCCAGCACCCGACCGCGCCCGGCTTCCGCGGCAACGCGCAACGGCGCGGTCACCGGCAGCGAGGACGATTCCCTGCCCGATTGCTCGAACAGTTGCGCCGCGGCGTCCAGGTCGCCCTTGCGGTACAGGGCCTGCGCCAGGTCGACCTGCGTCGAAAGCCGCGCCTGGTCATCGGCGGGCGCGTCCTTATCGCGGGTTGCCAGCACCTTGCGCAATTCGGTGACAGCGTGCGGGTAACTGCCGATGTTCACCAGCACGCGGGCCAGGGATTGGCGCATGTCGGCGGCGAGTGTCGGTGCATCGGCAAACGCCGCGTCCAGGCTGTCCAGCGCGTGCGTCACCACGTAGGTATCCAGCACATTGCGGGCGGTGTCGGTAGCCGAGATGCCGGCGAAGGCGCGCTGCAATTCCTCGACCGCGCCCTTGTCCGGCGCCGACTCGTCCTTGCCTGTCGAGAGCATGGCGGTCAGTTGCCGCGCCTGATCGCGCTTGATCGCATGACCCATCGCGTCGATATCCACGCTGTCGAACATCGACTGCTGGAAGCGCACGATGCGCTCCAGTTGCCGCTGCCGGTGTTCGGCCAGCTGCTGCTGGGTGCGCGCCTGGCCCAGCGCATACAGCGATGAGCCCAGGCCGGACAGCACCGCGATCAGCAGCACCGACGCGGCCGCCAGCGGCCAGCGGTTGCGCTGCACGAAGCGGCGTACGCGATACAGCCGCACGCCGCGCCGCGCGTGCACCGGGTGACGCGCAAGAAAACGCCGCAGGTCCGCCACCATTTCGCCCACGGTGGCGTAGCGTTCGGCCGCATGCCGACGCAGTGCTTTCAGCACGATCGCATCGATATCGGCCGGCACCGAGAACCCGGGGGCCTTCTCGCCGCCGAACTCTTTTGCCGCCGCCTTCGCGACGCGGCTTGGCGCCACCACGACGCCGCCGATGATGGCGTTGGTCAACAGGTGCGGCGTCACCAGATGCTGGAACGGCCGCCGCCCGGACACCAGTTGGTAAAGCACCACACCCAGCGAATAGACGTCCGCGGCGGTGGTCAGCGGCTGGCGTTCGATCTGCTCCGGGCTGGCGTAGGCCAGGGTCAGCGCGTGGGCGCCGGTGGCGGTGTCGGCAACCTCAACGTGCTCGTCGATGATCCGCGCGATGCCGAAATCCAGCAGCTTCGGCTCGCCATATTCCGTTACCAGGATATTCGCCGGCTTGATGTCGCGATGAATGATGAGGTTGCGATGCGCGTATTCCACCGCCGCGCACACCTTCAGGAACAGCAACACGCGCTCGCGCAGGTCGGCCCCATGGTGTTCGCACCAAGCATCGATGCGCTCGCCCTCGACGTACTCCATCGCCAGGAACGGTTTGCCGTCGGTCAGCACGCCGCCATCGAGCAGATGGGCGATGCCCGGATGCTCCAGCCGCGCCAGCACCTGCCGCTCGCGGGTGAAGCGCTCCAGCAGCACCGGCGAGCCTTCCGCCGACGCCTGCAGGAATTTCAGCGCCACCTGCTGCACGAAATCACCGTCGGCGCGCTCGGCCAGGTAGACCGTACCCATGCCGCCTTCACCCAGGCGGCGCAGCAAGCGGTAATGCCGCGGCGCCGAGGCCTGCGCATCGTGGCCGCTGAGGTCGGCCGTCTGCATCTGGTCGCCGGGCATCGGCGCGGTGTGGCTGCTCTCGATCGCGCCGATCATCCAGCGCACTTCGCGGCCGAGCTCCTCGTCGCCGGCCACCGCCGACGCGATCATTTCCTCGCGCGCATCCGTGCCAAGCTCGATCGCCGCCATGGCGATAAGCTTCGCCTCGCGATAGCGATCCGTCAGTTGCCTGGTCATCCCCCACCCCCGTGTTGGTCGACCAGTATAGACGCCTGAAGCCGGGGCCGTCTGGCCCGCCTTTTCGACCCGTGTTCGCGGCCGCTCCAGGGTTGCCGGCCCGTGGCGTCCCTCAGGGAATACCGCCAATTTATTTCACTATGGCGAACCTTCGCGCGACGGCGTTCAGAGCCGTAACCGCTACAATGGGCGGATGTCTCTTATCCAATTGCAACGCGTCGACTTCAGCATCGGCGGCCCACTCCTGCTCGAACATGTCGATCTGTCGATCGAGGCGAACGAGCGCGTCTGCATCGTCGGTCGCAACGGCGAAGGCAAATCCACCCTGATGAAGCTGATCGCCGGCGAGCTGCAGGCCGACGACGGCGAGGTGCGCGTGCAGAGCGGCGTGGTGATCGCACGCATGGCGCAGGAAGTGCCGCAGGGCACCGAGGGCAGCGTGTTCGACGTGGTCGCCGAAGGGCTGGGCGATCTCGGCCGGCTGCTGGCGCGCTATCACCACCTGATCGCCGAGGGCGACTTCGACGCGTTGGGCGACGTGCAACACGAGATCGAGGCGCAGCACGGCTGGGACCTGGACCGCCGCGTGGACGAGGTGCTGACCCAGCTGGAATTGCCCGGCGACACCGACTTCGCCGCACTGTCTGGCGGCATGAAGCGCCGCGTGCTGCTGGCCCAGGCGCTGGTGCGCAAGCCCGACGTGCTGCTGCTGGACGAGCCAACCAACCATCTGGATATCGAAGCCATCGGCTGGCTGGAAACCTTCCTCAAGCAGTTCGCCGGCAGCATCCTGTTCGTCACCCATGACCGCAGCTTCCTGCGCGCGCTGGCGACCCGCATCGTCGAGATCGACCGTGGCGCACTGACCGACTGGCCCGGCGACTACGACAACTACCTGCGCCGCCGCGAAGAGCGCCTGCACGCCGAATCGCAGGCGAACGCGCTGTTCGACAAGAAGCTGGCGCAGGAGGAAGTGTGGATTCGCCAGGGCATCAAGGCCCGGCGCACCCGCAACGAAGGCCGCGTGCGCACGCTGAAGGCGCTGCGCAACGAGCGCGCCGAACGCCGCAACCTCGGCGGCAACGTGAAGATGACCGCGGCCAACGCGCAGTCTTCCGGCAAGAAGGTGATCGACCTCAAGCACGTGCACCAGGCCTACGACGGTCGCGTGCTGATCGAGGACCTTTCCACCACCATCCTGCGCGGCGACCGCATCGGCATCATCGGCCCGAACGGCGCAGGCAAGAGCACCCTGCTGAAGATCATGCTGGGCGAGCTGACGCCACTGCGCGGCAGCGCCGAGCTGGGCACCGGCATCCAGATCGCCTACTTCGACCAGCACCGGCTGCAGCTCAACGACTCGCTCAACGCGCTGGACAACGTGGCCGAAGGCCGCGAATACATCGAGCTCAACGGCCAGCGCAAGCACATCATCGGCTACCTGCAGGATTTCCTGTTCTCGCCCGAACGCGCCCGCGCGCCGATCACGCGCCTGTCCGGCGGCGAGCGCAACCGCCTGCTGCTGGCCAAGCTGTTCGCGCAGCCGTCCAACCTGCTGGTGATGGATGAGCCAACCAACGATCTGGACGTGGAAACGCTCGAACTGCTGGAAGAACTGCTGACCGACTACCAGGGCACCCTGCTGCTGGTGTCGCATGATCGCGCCTTCCTCGACAACGTGGTCTCCAGCACCCTGGTGCTGGAGGGAGACGGCCAGATCGGCGAATACGTGGGCGGCTACAGCGACTGGCTGCGGCAGAAATCCGGCCCGCGCACGGCCGGCCACGCGCCGAAGCCGGCCGCCGCAACTCCCGCGCCGGCAGCGCCGGTTGCAGCGAAGCGCAAGCGCAGCTTCAAGGAGCAGCACGAGCTGGATCAACTGCCCAGGCGCATCGAGCAACTGGAAAGCGACATCGCCACGCGCAGCGCCGCGATGAACGAGCCGGCGTTTTTCCAGCAGGACAGCACGGCGATCGTCAAGGCGAACGAGGAGCTGGTGGCTGTGCAGGCTGAGCTTGATGCGGCGTATGCGCGGTGGGCGGAGCTGGACGGCTGATTGCGCGGGGCGGAAAGCGGCCCCCATCCGCCCTTCGGGCACCTTCCCCCGTTGCACGGGGGAAGGAAGCGACCGGACTCTTCGAAACAGCCAGATCCCTTCCACCGCCTGCGGGGGAAGGTGCCCGACAGAGCGGATTGGGGGCAGCTCCTGGCCGTATCATCCACTGACCCCACCCACGGACACGCCCATGTACACGCTCTACTACGCCCCCGGCTCGGCCAACTTGCTGGTGCATCTCGCGCTGCTGGAAATCGGCGCGCCGCACGAGCTCAAGCGCATTGATCTCGACAAAGGCGAGCAGCGCAGTGCGGCGTATCTGGCGATCAATCCGAATGGTGTGGTGCCGACGCTGGTGATCGACGGCGTGCCGCATAGCGAAGCGGCGGCGCTGGCGATGCTGCTGACCGAACGCCATCCCGAAGCCGCGCTGGCCCCGGCGACTGGCAGCGCCGAACGTGCGGACTACCTGCAGTGGATGCTGTACCTCGCCAACAACCTGCAGCCGCTGTTCCGTCAGTGGTTCTATCCCGGCGACCATCTGCCCGAAGGCGCCGACACGATCAAGCAGGCGGCGCGCGCCGGCATCGAGAAGTGCTGGACGAAGATCGATGCCCACCTCGCCGCACACGGCCCGTACATGCTCGGCGACATTTTCGGCATGGTCGACCTGTACGCGCTGATGCTGATGCGCTGGTCGCGCAACATGCCGAAGCCGGCGACGGAATGGCCGCAACTGGCGGCCCTGGCCACGCGTCTAAAGGCACGCCCGTCATGGAAACAGGTCTGCGAGGCCGAGGGCCTGGTCGAATGGGCCTGATCGAGTGGAATTGAACCCATGAGCGACGACCCCGGCGCAACCGCCTGGGCCATCTACCTGCTGGAATGCGCCGACGGCCGTGTCTACACCGGCATCGCCCGCGACCCCGAACAACGCTATGCCAAGCACCTCGCCGGCAAGGGCGCGCGCTTCACCCGCTCCAACCCGCCGAAGCAGATGCTGGGCTGGGTCTGGGTCTCCAGCCACGGCGAAGCGTTGCGGCTGGAGATCGCCTGGAAGCGCCTGCCGCGGGCGCAGCGCATCGCGGCGTTGCATGAAAGCATGTCGCGGTAAACGGCGGCGCGCGTGCTAGCATCGTCCGCGAAGGGGAGTAGCTCCCAGTCGCTGTCGCCGTCATTACGGGCTTTTGCCCCGGTGCAGCAGCAAGCCGGCATACGGTTTGCGAGCAAGACCTTCGCCGATCCACGGCGAAGGTGCGTCCATGACAGATGCCCCGCGGCCGTGGCCCATGAGCCTTGCCGGAGCACCTGCATCCCCATGAAACTTCCTTCCCCATAGCAACGCGCCGCACTCGTCGGCGGCGGTCGAACCGCTGCCAACCTCTTCACCGCCGCCACTCGCTGCCGGCGGCATGCTTCACATCGATGGCGAAACCCCTTCACCGCCTTCATCCACCCGAGAGATTCCCATGGAAGCACTGGCCAATCCCGAAATCTGGATCGCCCTCGCTACGCTGACCGCCCTGGAACTGGTCCTTGGCATCGACAACATCATTTTCATCTCGATCCTGGCCGGCAAGTTGCCGATCGAGCAGCGCGACAAGGCGCGCCGCCTCGGCATCGTGCTGGCGGCGATCACGCGGCTTGGCCTGCTGCTGGCGATCGCCTGGATCGTGGGGCTGACTGCGCCGCTGTTCTCGCTGTTCGGCCATGCCTTCTCGTGGCGCGACCTGATCCTGATCGGCGGCGGCCTGTTCCTGATCGCCAAGGCCACCCACGAAATTCACCAGAAGCTGGAAGGCTCCACCGAGCAGGTGACGGCCGGTACGGCGGCGGCGACGTTCGGCGGCGTGATCGTGCAGATCATGCTGCTCGACATCGTGTTCTCGCTGGACTCCATCATCACCGCGGTGGGCATGGTCGATCAGCGCTGGGTGATGGTCACCGCCATCCTGGCCTCGATCGGTTTCATGCTGGCATTCGCGCGGCCGCTGGGCGAGTTCGTGGAGCGCCACCCCACCGTCAAGGTGCTGGCGCTGAGCTTCCTGATCATGATCGGCCTGGTGCTGATGGCCGACGGTTTCGGCCAGCACATTCCCAAGGGCTACATCTACGCCGCGATGGCCTTCTCGGTGTTCGTGGAGCTGATCAACCTGTGGATCCGCCGACGCGCCACCAACCAGACCGCGCCGGTGGCACTGCACGAGAAATACCGCGGCGAGCCGGGCTGATCCGGCGGAACGGTGGCGCGCCGCATGTGCGCGCCGCCGTCTCGGCAATCAGCCCGTGTTCTGCAAACCCTGCGACACGCCGTTGACGCAGGCGACCAGCGCCTGCAGCAAGGCATCGTCGGTGCCGTTGCCGGCGCGCCAGCGGCGCAGCAGGTCGACCTGCAGCAAGCTCATCGGGTCGATGTACGGGTTGCGCAGGCGGATCGAGACGGCCAGCCGCGGCGAGTCGTTCAACAGCGTGCCGGTGCTCTTCAAGCGCAGCAGCCAGCGCCGGGTGCGTTCGAACTCGTCGCGTATCAGGCTGAAGAAGTCGTCGTGCAACTGCCCGGACAAGGTGGAGAACGCCTCGGCAATGCCGAGGTCGCATTTGGCCAGCACCATTTCGACGTCGTCGAGCATGTTGCTGAAGAACGGCCAGTGCCGCGCCATTTCCGCCAGGGTGTCTTCACCGAACTGCTCGACGCCCTGCTCCAGCGCGCTGCCCAGGCCGTACCAGCCGGGCAGGATCGAGCGGCACTGGGTCCAGGCGAACACCCACGGGATGGCGCGCAGATCCTGCACGCCGCGCATGCTGCGGCGGCTGGCCGGGCGCGAGCCCAGGGTCATCTTCTCGATCACGTCGACCGGCGTGGCGGTGCGGAAATATTCCACGAAATGCTCGCGGTCCACGAAGGCGCGATAGGTCTTGCGGCTGGCGGCCGACAGCGCCGTCATCACCTCCGACCAGCGCACTTCGCGCGGGTCGGCCTGCCGCGGCCGCAACGAGGCGCGCAACACCGCGCCCACGGTCTGCTCCAGCCCGCGCAGGGCCAGCGCGCGGATGCCATACTTGCGGTGGATCACCTCGCCCTGCTCGGTAACGCGCAGCACGCCGGCCACCGCACCGCGCGGCGAGGACATCAGCGCCGGGGTGATGCGGGCACCACCGCGGCTGGCCGAACCACCGCGGCCATGGAAGAACGCCAGCTGGATGTCGGCTTCGCGCGCCACTTCCAGCAACTCGCCCTGTGCCCGTTGCAGCGCCCATTTCGAGGCCAGCGTGCCGGCGTCCTTGCCGCTGTCGGAGTAGCCCAGCATCACCCACTGCTGATCGCCGCGCGCCGCCAGATGCTGGCGATACACCGGGTCATCCAGCAGCGCCCGCAGCGAGGCCGGCGCGTTCTGCAGGTCATCCACCGTCTCGAACAGCGGCGCGATATCCAGCGGCACGTCGTGCGGTTGCTGCGGCGATACCAGCCCGCCACGTCGCGCCAGCGCCAGTACGGCCAGCACGTCGGCAGCCGAGCGCGCCATGCTGATGATGTACAGGCCGGTGGCATCGAGGCCGTAGCGCTGGCGGCTCTCGCGCAAGGTGATGAAAACCGACTGCAGGGTTTTCGCCGCGTCGTCGTCGCAGTCGCCGAACGCCTGCGCACCGCTGGCATACGGGCGCAGCCGATCGGCACGCTCCAGTTTCGGCCGGCTGGCCCAGTCGGGGTCGTTCAGCAAGGTGCCGAGCGCGTCGTCGTGCACCCGCGAATCCTGGCGCAGGTCCAGCCGGGCCAGGTGGAAGCCGAAGCTGCACACGCGGCAAATCAGCCGTTCCACCGCATAGGCGCCGGCGTGCAGGCCCAGGTTGTCGAACAGGCTGTCGGCGATCAGCTGCAGGTCGTCTGTCAATTCGGCGGCGGACGTATAGCCGTCTTTCTGGTCATCGCGCGTGGCTTCCAGTCGCGCGCCGATCAGCACCAGGAAACAGCGATACGGCATGTCCAGATGGCGCGGCCGGATCTTCGCCGCCGCGTCCGGAAAGCGTTCGCGGTAATCAGCGAGCCGGGTGCGCAGGCCGCGCGCCACGCCCACCCGGCCTTCGGTCTGGCTGAGCTGATGGGCCAACGCGTTGATATCTTCGAGATAGCGCTCCAGCACCTGGGCGCGCTGCGACGCCAGACTGGAGGCGATGGTGTCGGAGCCCACGTTGGGGTTGCCGTCCATGTCGCCCCCCACCCAGCTGGCGAAGCTCAGCAGCCGCGGCAGCTTCACCGCCACGCCGTAGACCTCCTGCAGCGAGCGGGCCAGCGATTCATACAGCGCCGGCACGATGCGGTAGAGCGGGTTGGCCAGGTAGTAACCGACGTGCTCGTATTCGTCCTGCACGCTGGGCCGCACCGGCGAGGCCTCGGCGGTCTGCCAACCGGCGGACAGCGCCATGTAGATGCGGTCGTCGTCCTCGATGCGCTCCTGCGGCGTGCGGTTGTGGTTGAAGTTGTCCACCAGCGACTTCACGATCGCCTGTTCTTTTTCCAGCAGCGAACGACGCACCGCCTCGGTGGGGTGGGCGGTGAACACCGGCTCGATCCACAACCGCTCCATCCAGCCCAGCAACTCTTCGGCCTGCACGCCTTCGGCCTTCAACTGGCCCAGCACGTCGAGCAGGGATTCCGGCTGCGGGGTGCCGCCCTCGCGCTGGTAATCGCGCCGGCGACGGATGCGATGGACGCGCTCGGCGGTGTTCACCGCTTGGAAATAGGTGGCGAAGGCGCGCGCCAGCGTCTCGGCGTCGGCCGCATCCAGGCCCGCCAGCGAACCGGCCAGTTCGTCCACCGACGCGCCTTCACGCCGACGTCGGATCGCCGCGGTGCGTACTTGCTCGACACGCTCGAAAAAGGCCGGGCCTTCCTGCTCGGCCAACATCAAACCGACCATCGCACCCAAGCGGCTGACGTCCTCACGCAGGGGGCCGTCATGCGGCAAAAACTCGAGTTCGCGGTTGTCTTGCATGGGTACGCTCCAGCCGAATCAGTGGGCCAGTTTAGCGAATTGTGCAGCGCAGCGGAAAATTTTCGTTTTGGACGTCTTTACCGCCCTTTCGTCGCGTGCTTGTCATGCGTAGGGCAGCCACGATCACGCTCGCTTAGCCACGCGCTTGCGCCCCTGACGGCGCGGGGCACATGATGTTCACGCCCGGCGCGTTATCCGTTGTACCGGGATCGAACCATGTCATCCGCCGATCTGCGGCACCTGCCGCCGCATGGGCGATCATGTTCGTCCGCTCGCCGTATTCTTC
Organism: Rhodanobacter sp.; assembly: GCA_035514935.1. Taxonomy (GTDB): domain Bacteria; phylum Pseudomonadota; class Gammaproteobacteria; order Xanthomonadales; family Rhodanobacteraceae; genus Rhodanobacter. The sequence continues at coordinate 12,386 of DATJCF010000071.1, forward strand.
TTGCAGCAGCCAGGGGATCCACCATGAATATGCCCGTCGATGCCGTCGCTCACACTGTGTCGGAACCACTGTTGGGCGATGACGGCCCGGTCTCTCCATGGTGGGTACGCACCCTGGTGATCGTGATGGTCGGAGGCTTTGCGCTGCTGATCATGATCACCACGCTGGCCTATCGCCATGCGCCGCCGATCCCCGGCAAGGTGGTCGACGCGCAGGGCACCACCCTGTTCACCGGTGCGGACGTCAGCGACGGCCAGGCGGTGATGCTGCGCTACGGCTTGATGGACAACGGCAGCATCTGGGGCCATGGCGCGTATCTGGGGCCGGACTATTCGGCGCTGGCGCTGCACATGATCGGCGTCGATGTATCCAGGGCGCTGGCGCTTCAGCGTTTCGGCAAGCCCGCCGACCAGCTTGATGCGGGCTCGCAGGCCGCGTTGCAGGCCGAGACGGCGGTGATCCTGAAGACCAACCGCTACGACGCCAGCACCGACACCTTGCAGCTGACCGCGGCGGAAGCCGATGCCTACCGCAAACAGATTCCCCATTGGGCCGACTACTTCAAGCTGTCCGCCGGGAATGGCGGCCTGAAACCGAACCTGATCACCGACCCGACCGAGATCCGCCAGTTCAGCGCCTTCGTGACCTGGGCGGCATGGGCGTCGGTGGCCAACCGGCCGGGCAAGAACTTCTCCTACACCAACAATTTCCCGTACGACCCCAGCGTGGGCAACGTGCCGACCGGCGGCGCGGTGTTGTGGAGCGCGCTGAGCCTGGTGATCCTGCTGGCGGGCATCGCCACGGTGCTGCTCATTTTCGGGCGCTTCGAGAACCTGGGCTGGATCAGCCACGGCCAGCACGTGCACCCGCAGGTGTTGCCCGGTGCCGCCAGCCCCGGCCAGCGCGCACTGGTGAAGTTTTATGTGGTGGTCACCGCGCTGTTCCTGATGCAGACGCTGGTGGGCGGTGCCATCGCCCACTCGCGCGCGGAGCCGGGCGACTTCTACGGCTTCCCGCTGGACACCATCTTCCCCAGCAACCTGCTGCGCACCTGGCATCTGCAAACCGCGATCCTGTGGATCGCCACTGCCTATGTGGCGGCCGCGCTGTTCCTGGGGCGCACCCTGCGACGTGATGAACCGCGATCGTTCGCCTTGTGGGTGCATCTGCTGTTTGGCGCCTTCGCCGTGGTGATCGTGGGCAGCCTGCTGGGCGAATGGGCGGGCATATCGCAGTTGCTGGGCGGTTGGTGGTACTGGCTGGGCAACCAGGGCTGGGAGTACCTGGAGCTCGGCCGGATCTGGCAGGTGCTGCTGGTGGTCGGCCTGTTCGCATGGTTCGCGATGCTGTGGACGCTGGTGCGCCCGCGCGTGGTGACGCCGCAGGCGCGCCCGCTGGCGGTGATGTTCCTGATTGCCGCGCTGGCGGTGCCGGTGTTCTACGTGCCGGCGCTGTTCATCGGTTCGCACGACAATTTCACCGTGGTCGACACTTGGCGTTTCTGGATCATCCACCTGTGGCTGGAGGGTTTCTTCGAGCTGTTCGCCACCACCGTGGTAGCGCTGACCTTCTACCAACTGGGCCTGGCCCGCCGGAACACCGCGCTGCGGGTGATCTACCTGGACGCGATCCTGTATTTCCTGGGTGGCCTGGTCGGCACCGGGCACCACTGGTATTTCAGCGGGCAGACGCATATCAACATGGCGCTGGCCGGTTTGTTCTCGGTGCTGGAAGTGGTGCCGCTGACCTTGCTGACGCTGGACGCCTGGGCGTTCGTGCGCACCACCCGCGCCGAATGCGTGGAATGCGGCAAGGCCGTGAACATCCCGCACAAGTGGACGTTCTACTTCCTGATGGCGGTGGGCTTCTGGAATTTCGTGGGCGCCGGCGTGTTCGGCTTCCTGATCAATCTGCCGATCGTCAGCTACTACGAAATCGGCACCATCCTCACGCCCAACCACGGCCACGCCGCGCTGATGGGCGTGTTCGGCATGCTGGCGATCGCCCTGATGGTGTTCGTGCTGCGCCAGACCATCGACGACAAGCGCTGGCCGGCGGTGGAGAAGTACATCAAGGTGGCCTTCTTCGGCACCAATGGCGGCCTGGTGCTGATGATGCTGCTGAGCCTGTTCCCCGGCGGCGTCTGGCAGATGTGGGACGTGATCGAGAACGGCTACTGGCATGCCCGCGCACCGGCGTTCACCGGCGGCACGGTGGCCAAGACGCTGGAATGGATGCGCATGCCCGGGGACATGGTGTTCATCGTGTTCGGCTCGGTGCCGCTGTTCATCGCCGCGGTGAAGGGCTGGCTGCTCATGCGCGCCGACGGCAGCGATACGCCCGATCGCGCCCCGTAGGCACCCGCGCCCCGTTCGCGGGGACGGAATCCCGCCCCGACGGATTCATGCCGGCGGGGCTTCCGGTTACAATGGCCGCTTCGCTTGCCCGCCGAGGGGCGCTGCGACCGTCTGTGAGCGCGAATGCGGATGCCTCCGCGTCTCACGGAAAACGGCCAGGCTCGGCGCGGCACGTTCCACAACGGCGCTCATCATGCGAGTCCCTTCGCGGTAGACCGGCCATCCATGGCCGGACTCCTCGAACGAGCAAAAGGCCTCGCCCTGACCGGAGATACCGATGAACGCCGCACTGAAAGAAAACACCCAGGACTACAATATCCGCGACCTGTCGCTGGCCGACTGGGGCCGCAAGGAGCTGGACATCGCCGAGCACGAGATGCCCGGCCTGATGTCGATCCGCCGCAAGCACGCCACCGCCCAGCCGCTGAAGGGCGTGCGCGTGACCGGCTCGCTGCACATGACGATCCAGACCGCAGTGCTGATCGAGACGCTGAAGGACATCGGCGCCGACGTGCGCTGGGC
>DATJCF010000072.1:0-2257 GCA_035514935.1 Rhodanobacter sp.
GCCCAGGAAAACCGCGCCCGCCGATTCGATGCCGTCGAGCAGCGCGTGGGGATCCTGCACCTGCACGATGAGGTGCTCGGGCGCGTAGCGGTTGCTCACTTCCACCGCCTGCGCCAGCGAGTCCACCAGGATCAGGCGGCTTTGCGCCAGCGCCTGTACCGCGATCCCGCTGCGCGGCAACTGCGCGCATTGCCGCTCGACCTCGCTGGCGGCCTTCTCGATCATGGCCTTCGACGGGGTGAGCAGAATCACCTGGGAATCGACCCCGTGCTCGGCCTGCGACAACAGGTCGGCCGCCACGAATACCGGGTTGGCCTGCTCGTCGGCAATCACCAGCACCTCGGAAGGCCCGGCCGGCATGTCGATCGACGCACCGTTGGCATCCACCGACACCTGCAACTTGGCTTCGGTGACCCAGGCATTGCCCGGCCCGAACAGCTTGTCGCAGCGCGGTACCGAGGCGGTGCCATAGGCCATCGCTGCGATCGCCTGCGCGCCGCCAATCTTGAATACCCGGTGCACGCCGGTAACACGCGCGGCGTACAACACGGCCGCGTCGCAGTTGCCATCGGCGCGCGCCGGCGAGCACAGCACCACGCTGCGGCAACCGGCCACCCGCGCCGGCACGCCCAGCATCAAGGCGGTGGACGGCAGCGGTGCGGTACCGGCGGGCACATACAGGCCCACCTGGTTGATCGGCCGCACGATGCGCTCCAGCCGCACGCCCGGCGCGGTTTCCACGGTGACCGACTTTGACGCGGTGGCGCGGTGGTAATGCTCGATGCGCGCGGCCGCTTCGTCGATCGCCGCCTTCAGCGCGGGATCGAGTGCGGCTTCGGCGGCGGCAAACTCGGCATCGGTCACTTCCAGTGCGTCGAGTACGCAGCCATCGTAGGCGACGCTGAATTCGCGCAAGGCATCGTCGCCGCGTTCGCGCACGGCGGCCACGATACGCGCCACGCCACCGCTCAGGTCGTCGGTGCGCGACTGCGTGGGGCGCGCCAGCGCGTCGCGCCGTGCGGCTTCGTCCAGTCGGTTCCAGTCCAGCTGTTTCATCGTTCGATATCCGGCTTCAATTTCACGCCAACATTTTTTCCACCGGCAACACGAACATCTCGCGCGCGCCGGCCTTCTTGATTTCCTCCAGCTGACGCCAGCTGACTTCGCCGGCGCACAGCGCCTGCAGCATCAGTTGGTCGGGCTGGCCGGCCACGGGCATCAGGGTCGGCTGCGGGCCACCCGGCAGCAGCCGGGTGACCGCTTCCAAGGTCTGGCGCGAGGTCTGCAACAGCAGCAGGCGCGACTCCCGCACCTGGATCACGCCGTCGAGCCGTTTCAGCAACAGCTCCAGCATGTCGCCGCGCTCGTCGGCCGGCGGGGTGCCGGCGGCGGCCAGTACCGCCTCGCTTTCCAGCAGCACGTCCGTCTCGCGCAACTGGTTGGCCACCAGCGTGCCGCCGCTCTGCACCAGGTCGCAGATCGCGTCGGCAGTGCCCAGGCGCGGGGCGATCTCGACCGAGCCGGCCAGCGTCATCACGCCGGCATTCACGCCTTTCTCGCGCAACCACGCAGCCAGCAACCCGGGATACGAGGTGGCGATGCGCGTGCCTTCGAGATGTTGCGGGCCCTGATATTCGAACTCCTGCGGCACCGCGATGGACAAGCGGCAGCGGCCAAAACCCAGCGGGCGCAATTCCGCCAGCGGCGGGCTTTCCTCACCGGCGGTGAGCTGGAATTCGTTCAGCACGTTGCGCCCGACAATACCCAGGTCGCACACGCCCTGGGCAATCAACGACGGAATGTCGTCGTCGCGCACCAGCAGCAAATCGACCGGCTCGCCTTCGCCGAAACAAAACAGCTTGTCGCGGCTCTGACGGAAGCTCAGGCCGCAACGCTGCAGCAAGTCCAGCGCGGGCTCGGTAAGCCGGCCCGATTTCTGCATCGCGATCCGCAATCGGTCACGTTCCTTCATGCATCTGTCCTCTTCTGCGCCCGTCGCCGTGCGGCACGGGCGGCGGCGGCCACATAGCCGCCACTGCCCTGGTTGAGATAACGCGCCACCCGCCCGATCGTGGTGATGCTGACGGCGGTGCGCTCATGGATTTCGCGATACGACACGCCCTCAAGCAGGTGTGGCACCACGCGCCAGCGATCGATCAGCACTTCCAGTTCCGATGGCGTGCACAGGTCGCGCAGGAAGGCGGCCATCTCCTCGGCGTTCTTAGCGACAGCAACGCCTCGCAGAGACTGAGCTCGG
>DATJCF010000073.1:0-16404 GCA_035514935.1 Rhodanobacter sp.
TGCCGACCTGGCTGACCTTGTTCCGCGTTGCACTGCTGCCGGTCATGGTCGTCGTGTTCTACCTGCCATTCCCTGGCCACAACGCCACCGCGGCGGTCGTTTTCCTGCTGGCCGCGTTCACCGACTGGCTGGATGGCTACCTGGCGCGGCGCATGAACCTCACCTCCGCCTTCGGCGCGTTCCTGGACCCGGTGGCGGACAAATTGATGGTGGCAGTGACGTTGTTCCTGCTGGTGGAATCGCACCGCGGCGGCTGGCCCGGCATCCTGATGGCAGTGACCGCGGCAGTGATCGTGGGGCGCGAGATCAGCGTGTCGGCGTTGCGCGAATGGATGGCTGAAATCGGCATGCGCGCCACGGTCAAGGTGGCCTTCATCGGCAAGCTGAAGACCGTGATGCAGATGGTCGCGCTGGTGGTGTTGATCGTGCAGCACGAGAAAGCCGCCGAGGCGCTGCGGCTGTACCATATCGGCGAGGCGTTGCTGGTGATCGCCGGCGTGCTCACGATCTGGTCGGGCCTGTATTACCTGCGCGCGGCGTGGCCGATCCTCAGCGCCGATACCCAATCAGCGGCGAAAAGCAAAAACGCTTGACGCTCCGGATTCACGTATTAGAATGCGCGGCTCCAATGCGGGAATAGCTCAGTTGGTAGAGCACGACCTTGCCAAGGTCGGGGTCGCGAGTTCGAGTCTCGTTTCCCGCTCCAGAAATACAGCCAAGGCCCCGACATGTTCGGGGCCTTGGCGTTTGTACGGATGGCTGGATGTCACATCGCGATGTGGCTTCCGACTGTTCACAAGGGTTTCTGTTCTGCTATCATTCGCGGCTCAGATGCGGGAATAGCTCAGTTGGTAGAGCACGACCTTGCCAAGGTCGGGGTCGCGAGTTCGAGTCTCGTTTCCCGCTCCAGTTTTGCAAAGCCTCGGTTCACCGGGGTTTTGTTTTTAAGGAAGCATTGCGCAACGGCCAGGTGGCAGAGTGGTCATGCAGCGGACTGCAAATCCGCGTACGCCGGTTCGATTCCGACCTTGGCCTCCATTGCGCAGCACGTTGCACGCCCACTTGAACCCGCCGATGGCGGGTTTTTTGTTGCCGCGGCCGCTGCGTCGTGTTCCATGGATCGCGGACCGCGCATGCTACGATTCGCGCCGCCGGCCCACGCGCCCGGCACGTCCGAACATCCGCGCCCGGGTGGCGAAACTGGTAGACGCAAGGGACTTAAAATCCCTCCGCCGCAAGGCGATGCGGGTTCGATCCCCGCCCCGGGCACCAGCTGTGCCAATGATTTCTGGCATTCGGGCTGAAACTGCTTTGGTCCGCAATGTTTCGCGTGAGCCGCAAAACCTGTCGCGCTGGGCTGCTTTTTGCCCCTCACCGATTATGGGTGTAGCGCTCTGTGGTGATCACTGATGAGTGTTTGCTTCTGCGCCAATACAAAGTAGGCATCATGTGTTCGGGGAATCCCGCCTTCGCCCTTGACGTAGGCGGTACGACACGCCTTCAAGGAAACGTCGGCTTCTACAACGCTCCAATCAGCCAGCCTTATGTCGGGGTTTACCGTGGCGTCTAGATGCTGGAAAACCTGCCGATCGCACCGCTGCCACCGCCCGACGCAGCGGAGCAGTGACGCGCCAGGATGTTGACTGCCTGATTTCCTCTAGAGTCGTTTGTGCCGCTTGAAGCTCGGCGGCCAGGTGGTCAGCTTCTGCGCGTCGCCTCTCAGCTTCCTGCGTCGCCGATGACAGCTCCACGCGCACAGATTCCAGCTCGCCGACCAGCATCACAATCTCAGGGTTGGGTTGATCGAAGCAAGTCTCCTCCATCGCTGCCCAGCTTGCCGACGCTTCTTCGGCGTCCGCGCATGGCTCGGCAAACACGGTGAACTCTAGCGTCATTGGTGCGGTATCAGAGAACTGCGCACACTTGGCCGCAACCAGTCCGTGAGTCACCGCCTGCCGCATCAGGCTGGCGAAACTCTTGGGCGTGAACACCCAGCAATGCACGTCATGATACTCACCAGACAGAGCCTTGCTGGCGGTTTCTACGGCGAGCTGGTAGCCGTGTCCTGGTGGGCGGGTGAGGACTAATGCGTCCAACGGCCCATTCCATGACGCGCCTACGTCCACGTTCCGCACGTTCAGGACGTGATCGAGGATGCAATGTGGAAGCGGAACCCGCGTCTTGCGTATGTGAGCGTCAAGTACATCGGCAAACTGCGTGGTTCGACGCAGATAGTCGAAGGTGAACCGTTTGTCGGGCACCACCAGCCGAATCTGTCCGCCACTGGCTAGTGCGGCGGATAGCTCATTGAGCCAGCCGAACAGGTCGGGAACGTGTTCGATGACATGCGAGGCGATGATGTAGTCCACGCGCCCCCCGACGCACTCGGACAGCGTCTTGTCACCCCATACCGCGTCCACGTCCACGATGTCGGACATGGAGAATTTTGGATCGGCCTTATACTTCTCCCGCAACGTTTCCGTGTCGGCATGATCGACGTAGACCACGTTTCCTTCGGACTTGCGCACGAACGGCCGATAGAGCGGCCCTATCTCAACAATCCTGCGGCTCAAGTCCATGCCGTCGAGGATGCGGTCCTTTAGGTTCATAATCGTCCCTTGCATGGTCTTGATCCGATCCTACAACCATTCCAGCCTTGCCCCACAGATCGTCCCTGAGTGCCCAGACAAGCTTTCCACGCTACGGCCGTCGGCCTCATTCGGCGAGAGCCCGTCAGGCGAAATGGTGACGACCAGCGATCAGGCGCGGGCCGACGGCAGGGATTTTTTGGTCCGTATTCATTGCGTCCCTAAGCTGACACTGGCTTGCGAAACGCAGAAAGTCCACCGATTGTGGAGTGGTCCGGAGCGTAAGTGCCGGTTTCTGCAAGGATCGCGCCCGGACTTAAAATCCCTCCGCCGCAAGGCGATGCGGGTTCGATCCCCGCCCCGGGCACCAGCGTCCTGAACGGCACCGGCGATTGGCCGCGATTTGCATTGATGCCGCGCGCGGCGACCCCATATACTTGTCTGGTCATATCGTTTTCCCCGGGGGTGTCCTGGCTTCGACGGGGGTAGTGAGATGACTTGGTGCATGCCGAGGGGGCAGCTTTCCTCGTAAATCCAGCAGCAAACTTCTAGTTGCCAACGACGACAACTACGCTCTCGCCGCTTAAGGCGTAAGCCCCGAACCCACTTGTGCTCATGCTCGTCGGTGTAGGGTCATTATCATGAGATCGCCGAACGCTGCTGCCTGGCGGTTCTAGGCTAAATCAATCAGGCTGGTTTCGCGGTGCGCTTTGCCCACCGTGCTTGTCGCGAAACGAGATCGAACGGTGAGCTAAGCATGTAGATCTGGGCATTGAGCATCCTCGGACGCGGGTTCGACTCCCGCCACCTCCACCAATTCAAGCGACAACGCAGTACAGAAAAAGCCGAAATCCCCAAGGATTTCGGCTTTTTCTGTGCCTGGTATCACGTACGCGTGACGCTTACGAGGGCGTGCCGTCGCGGACTTCCGACCGTTTCAGCAGCCACGCCAGGATCGGTGGCGTGACCATGGCGGTGAGCAGGGACATGGCCACGATCAGCGCGTAAATGCGATTGTCGAATACGCCGGCGGCGAGGCCGAGTGTGGCCACCACGATACCCACTTCGCCGCGCGGCACCATGCCGAAACCGATAATGGTGGCGCTGCGTGCGCCCAACGGCAGCGAGCCCAGCCAGCCACCGATGAACTTGGAAATCACCGCGATGACGGTGACCACGGTCAGCATCCACAGCGCGTCGGCGCTCGCCAGTTCATGCAGGTCGATCTTGCTGCCGGTGACCACGAAGAAGAAGGGCGTGAGCAGGGCCAGCAACGGTTTCACCTGTTGCTCCAGCGTGTGCTGCTGGCGGGTTTCCGAGGCGATCATGCCGGCCAGGAAGGCGCCGATGATCGCCGCCAGGCCGAACACGGTGGACAGGCAGGCCAGCCCCAGGCATAGCGCCAGCACGATCATCAGCGGCGAATGCGGGCCCATCGGCGTATCCAGCCAGCGCGAGTTCCAGCGCATCACGCGGGCACCGCCCCAGCCGATCACCACGATGAAGCCCACGGCACCGGCCAGCACCATCAGCAGGTGCAGCGCATCGAACGAACCGCCGCCCTGCAACGACACCACCACGCCAAGCAACAGCATGGCGAGGATGTCGTCGATCACGGCGGCTCCCAGGATCACCTTGCTTTCCACCCGTTGCAGCGCCCCCAGCTCCTGCAGCACGCGGGCGGTGATGCCGGCGGAGGTGGCGACGAAGGCGGCGGCCACGAACAGCGAACGGTCCCAGTCGAAGCCGTTGCCGTGAGCCCACACGCTGCCCATCGCGAACGGCACGATGACGCCGATGACGCCCACCGCGAACGCAATCTTGCCGACCTTTTTCAGGTCCTCCAGTCGCGTTTCCAGGCCCACGGCAAACAGCAGCAGGATCACACCGACCTCGGCCAGTACGTCCAGCGGCGTGCCCGGGAGTATCTGGGCCGGGGTGATCCAGCCGAGCAGCGAGGGCCCGATGGCGCAACCGGCGGCGATCTCGCCCACCACGCCGGGCAGCTTCAACCGCTGGGCGATTTCCCCGCCTATTTGCGCCGCCACAAAGACGATGAACAGGGTGAACAGGATGCTGCTGGGGTCATGCATGCGACGCGCGTCCGGCGTGGTGAAACGGCCATGCTACATGCGCGATGCAGCGCGGTGGCCGTCAGCCCGCTGTCGGAGCGCTTGCGGGTGTCCGATCGTGCCGCAACTGGCTGAACACGCGGCTGGCTCCGGCGGTGATTGCCGCCAGGATCAGCACCGTCCAGCGAAACGCCACCACGTAGTCCTCGTGGGCGTGGCCGCCCAGCATCGCCTGCATCAGCAAGGTGGCCAGCGCGATGCCGAAGCTCATCGCCAGGTATTGCGCGGTGGAGGCCATCGACGACGCCATCGATGCGTGCTTTATGTCCAGGTCGGTGTAGATCAGCGTGTTCATCGCGGTGTATTGCATGCCCACGAAGCCACCGTAGAAGAACGCCAGCAGTGCGATGGCCCATACCGGCGTGGTGGGTCCGAGCAGGCAGAACATCGCCAGCAACACGGCCACGATCAGGGTGTTGCCCAGCAGCAGCCGGCGGTAACCGAAGTGCACCAGCACCCGGTTGACTGCCCATTTCGCAACGATGGAACCGAGCGCCTGCGGCACCATGATCAAGCCCGCCTCAAGCGGCGACCAGCCGCAGCCGATCTGCAGAAACAGCATCAGCAAGAGGAACATGCCCGAGATGCCCAGCCGGGTGAACAGGCCGCCGGCCAACGCCACCCGTACGCTGCGCACCCGCAGCAAGTTGAGGTCGGCCACCGGGTGAGCGGTGCGCCGGCTGTGCCACACATAGGTGACGCCCAACGCCAGCGCGATCACCGTGCACAGGCCGATGCGCGGCCATGGCACGGGAATTTCGCCGACGAGTTCGGAGGCGGTCAGCAGTAATGCCGAAGCCGTGGCGAACATCAGGAAGCCGATCCAATCGAAGCGGTTGGCGCGTTCCAGCCGGTAGTCGGGCATGTCGCGCCGGTTCATCCAGTAGCCGGCGATCGCCACCGGCACGTTGATCAGAAAGATCAGCCGCCAGGAGGTGTACTCGACCAGCGCACCACCCAGAAACGGGCCCAGCACGGAGCCGAGCAGGCCGAAGGTGGACACCGTGCTCATCGCACGCACGAATTCCCGCTTCTCGATGCTGCGCACCAGCACGTAGCGGCCCACTGGCATCAGCGAGGCGCCGCCCACGCCCTGCAGCACGCGGGCGCCGACCAGTTGCGGCAGCGTCTGCGCCAGCCCGCACAGCAGCGAGCCCAACCCGAACACCATGATCGCGATGCCGAATACCCGCCGCGTGCCCAGGCGGTCGCACAGCCACGGGCTGGCCGGAATCAGGATCGCCAGCGTCAGCACATAGCTGGTCAGCGCCGTGCGCATGCCCAGCGGGGTCACTTCCAGCGCCCCGGCCATCGACGGCACCGCGGTGTTGACCACGGTGGAATCCAGCGATTGCATGAAGAACGCCGCGGCCACCAGATACAACAGGCCGCGAAACTGCACGCGGGACGACAGCCGTGGCGGGTCGCCGGCAACGGCCGCAGGCGGGGCGAAAGCAGGAGCGGACGGGGAATCCGCAGGCGCTGGGGCAGACATGCGGCGCATGGTATCCGCTATGACAGCTTGCTTTTCGTGAGCGTCCTGCGCAGAGTTACCCTTGTTTCATCTGCCGATCGTGACTACATAGGTCCTGACGGCCATACAATGACCACACGCGCCGGGGCGGTTTCGTTCCGGCGTGTGCTTTTGTGCGGCAACGCCGCCTGCACCAGGAAGAGCCATGAGCAACAAGCCACCGATTACTGTCTCCCGCATCGACATGGAACGCATCGAAGCGTTGCTGGAACGGCTGCCCGCCGCCGAAGCGGCCCGTTGTGCCGCGCTGATCTCCGAGCTCGATCGCGCCGAGGTGGTCGAGCCCACCGTCATGCCCGCCGACACGGTGACGATGAACTCCACCGTCAGTTTCGAAGACGAGCACAATGGCGAGAAGCTCACGCTGACCCTGGTGTACCCCAATGCCGCCGGCACGCCGGGCACCATCTCCATCCTGGCGCCGGTGGGCAGCGCGCTGCTCGGCTTGTCGCTTGGCCAGCATATCGACTGGCCCACGCCGGATGGCCACCAGCGGCGGCTGCGCGTGCTGGGTATCGACTACCAGCCCGAGGCGGCTGGCCATTTCCATCGCTGAGCATGTCGTTGCCGGGTCGCCGCCGAAGCGGCGACTCGGCGGGTTCACGCGGGCTCGCTAAAATGCGCGGGACATGGAGACGCGCATGACCGAACCCTCGCCCTCATCTGAAGCCATCGCACGCGCCGCGACCTTGCGCGCGGCGATCGAGCAGGCCAATTACCGCTACCACGTCCTCGACGACCCGGACATCACCGACGCTGACTACGACCGGCTGATGCGGGAACTGGAAGCGCTGGAAGCCGCACACCCCGCACTGGCCTCGACCAGTTCACCCACGCGCACCGTGGGCGCACGGGCGCACGGCGGTTTTGCCGAAGTGCGCCATGCCATTCCGATGCTGTCGCTGGCAATGCGTTCGAACAGCCCGGCGATACCGAGCGCGAACGGTTCCACGAGATCGCCGAATTCGAGCGACGCATCGAGCAGACGCTGGATCGCCGCGCGCCGGTCTTTTCGGTCGAACCCAAGCTGGACGGCCTGGCCATCAGCCTGCGCTACGAGCACGGCGTGTTCGTGCAGGGCGCCACCCGTGGCGACGGCGAGACCGGCGAGGACGTGACCGCGAACCTTCGCACCGTGCGTGCGATCCCGCTGAAAATGCGCGGCGAGGGCTGGCCTGACGTGCTCGAAGTGCGCGGCGAAGTGATCATGCTGCGCAAGGATTTCGAGGCATTCAACGACTACGCCCGCAAGCATGACGAAAAGCCGCTGGCCAACCCGCGCAACGGCGCGGCCGGTTCGCTGCGCCAGCTCGACCCGGCGATCACGGCGAAGCGGCGGCTGAGTTTTTTCGCCTACGCCATCGGCGTGGTCGAGCGCGGCGAGCTGCCTTCCACCCACTCGGCCACACTGCAGCAGTTGCGCGAGTGGGGCTTTCCGGTGTCGCCCGAGGTGGCCACGGCGCGCGGCTTCGATGGCCTGATCGCCTATTTTCAGCGCATCGGCGCCAGGCGCGACAGCTTGCCTTACGACATAGATGGCGTGGTCTACAAGCTGGACGACTACGCCGGCCAGCGCGAAATGGGCTTCGTGTCGCGGGCGCCGCGCTGGGCCATCGCGCACAAATTCCCCGCGCAGGAGCAGACCACCACGGTCGAGGCGATCGAGATCCAGATCGGCCGCACCGGTGCGGCCACGCCGGTGGCGCGCTTGGCGGCGGTGCAGGTGGCGGGCGTTACCGTCACCAACGCCACGCTGCACAACGCCGACCAGATCGCGCGGCTCGATGTGCGCGTGGGCGACACCGTGATCGTGCGCCGCGCGGGTGACGTGATCCCCGAAGTGGTTCGCGTCGTGGCCGACCAGCGCCCGGCGCACACGGTGCCCTGGACCATGCCGGCGCATTGTCCGGTGTGCGGCTCCGCGCTGATGCGCGAGGAGGGCGCCGCGGCCTGGCGTTGTTCCGGCGGTTTGGTATGCGGCGCCCAGCGTACGGAGGCGTTGATCCATTTCGCCTCGCGCCGCGCGATGGACATCGAGGGTCTTGGCCAGCGCTTCGCCGAGGCGCTGGTGGAGCTCGACATCGTGCACACGCCGGCTGACCTGTACGCGCTCACCGTCGAAGCCTTCGTGGCCATGAAACAGGCGCTCGACGAGCGCGACGGCACCACGCCCGAAACGGTCAAGGCCGGCAAGGTGGCGACGCGCTGGGCCGAAAACCTGGTCGCCGGCATCGAGGCCAGCAAGCAGACCACGCTGGCGCGCTTCCTGTTCGCGCTGGGCATCATGCACATCGGCGAAAGCACCGCCAAGACACTGGCCAGTTGGCTGGGCCGGCTGGAATTCGTGCGCAGCATGCCGGCCGGCGTGCTGCGCGTGCTGCCTGACGTGGGCGACGAAGTGGCTGCCTCCATCGCCGGCTTCTTTGCGCAGGAAGGCAACCAGCAGGTGGTCGATGCGTTGCTGGCGGCCGGCATCGTGTTCAGCGATGAAGCGGCACCGTCACCGCTGCTGCGCGAGCGCCTGAATCTCGGCGTATTGCTGGGCCTGGCCGGCGTCAGCAAACTCGGCCCCAAGAGCTGTCGCGTGCTGGCCGAACATTTCCCCAGCGTCGACAAATTGCTGGCCGGCGGCACTGCCCACTGGATCACTGCCGGCGTGCCGCAAGCCGCCGCCACCGCCCTGGACAACCATCTCGCCGACCCATCGGCGCTGGCCACCCTGCGCGAGACGGAAACGGCCATGCGCCGTTTGCTGGATGCCATCCCCGCCACGGCCGCCATAGCTCGCGCACCGCTGGACGGCCAGACCTTCGTGCTCACCGGTACGCTGGCCTCGCTCACCCGCGAGGACGCCAAGGCCCGGCTGGAAGCACTGGGGGCGAAGGTCTCCGGTTCGGTATCGAAGAAGACCAGCGTGGTGGTTGCTGGCGAGGCGGCCGGGTCGAAGCTGGACAAGGCGCGGGAGCTGGGCGTGCCGGTATGGGATGAGGCGCAGCTGCTGGCGTTGTTGACGACGCATGAGTGACGAAACGAAGAGCGCGCTTCTGCCGTCCCTGCACCTGCGTGCGCGCCTCTATGCCCTGGTTCGCGCGTTTTTCGCCGATCGCCACGTGCTGGAAGTGGAGACGCCGATCCTCTCCGCTGCCGGCAACACCGAGCCGAACATCGAGAGCTTCACCACCCATTTCAGCGGCCACGTGGACGCCGGCGCACGCGAACGCTGGCTGCGCACCTCACCCGAATACCCGTTGAAACGATTGCTGGCGGCAGGCGTCGGCGATTGCTACGAGCTGGGCCGGGTGTTCCGCAATGGCGAGGCCGGCGGCCGGCACAATCCCGAGTTCACCATGCTGGAGTGGTACCGTGTGGGCTGGGATCACCATCGGCTGATGGAGGAAACCATCGCGCTGGTGCAGGCGGCGTTGGGGTTGGCGGGCAAGCGCGCCGACGTGCTGGTGACGACGTATCGGCAACTGTTCCTGGACGCGCTGGCCATCGATCCCGACCAGGCCACCGTGGAAGCATTGCGCATGCCGCTGGCCGAGTTCGGCATCGATCCCGACGGCCTGGTGCGCGATGACTGGCTTGATCTGCTGATCACCCATCGACTGCAGCCGGCGTTTCCGACCGATCGCATCACGGTGATCCACGACTACCCGGCCAGCCAGTGCGCGCTGGCCCGGATCCGGCCCGGCGAGCCGCCGCTGGCCGAGCGTTTCGAGCTGTACCTGGGGCGCTACGAACTGGCCAACGGCTATCACGAACTGAATGACGCGACTGAGCAGCGCGGGCGTTTCGAGCGCGACAACACGGTGCGCCGCAAACGCGGCTTGCGGGAGGTGCCGCTCGATGAAAACCTGCTGGCCGTACTCGGCGCCATGCCCGACTGCGCGGGCGTGGCCCTCGGCGTCGAGCGCCTGCTGATGTGTCTTGCCGGCACCGATGCGATCGCCGACGTGCTGGCGTTCCCGTTTGCCGACGCCTGAATGCATGACGCGCGGCCCACGGGCTGCGCGTCATGCGCCCGGTTCAACTCAGACCGCATCGCCCTTGATGTCCGGCAGGGTGTCCCGATCGCTCCACAGATAACGGTAGATCAGCCCGCCGACGATGCCGCCGATGATGGGCATCACCCAGAAGAACCACAGCTGGTGCACGGCCCAGTCGCCCTGGAAAAACGCCACGCCGGTGGAGCGCGCCGGGTTTACCGAGGTGTTGGTGACCGGGATGCTGATCAGGTGGATCAGGGTCAGCGCCAGACCGATGGCGATGCCGGCGAAACCCACCGGTGCACTCCGGTGCGTTGCACCCATGATGATGAAGATGAAGAAACCGGTCATCACCAGTTCGCACAGCGCGGCCGCGCCCATCGAATAGCCGCCCGGCGAATGCGCGCCGAAGCCATTGGAGGCGAAGCCACTGGCCGCGGCATCGAAGCCGGGCTTGCCCGAGGCGATCACGTACAGGACCAGTCCCGCGAGAAGGCCGCCGAGCACCTGCGCCACGATGTACGGGATCACTTCCTTCAGCGGAAACCGGCCGCCGGCGGCGAGGCCGCAGGTCACCGCCGGATTGATGTGGCAGCCGGAAATATGGCCGATGGCGTAGCACATGGTCAGCAAGGTCAGGCCAAACGCCAATGCCACGCCGGCGAAACCGATACCCAGTTGAGGAAACCCCGCAGCCAGTACCGCACTGCCACAACCGCCCAGAACCAACCAGAACGTGCCGAAGCATTCGGCCGTCATACGTTTGCCCATGTTCATTGAAACGCTCCTTGCAACGGTGTGAAAGGAAAAGTCCGGTCAACGTGAAACATCAGCCGCCGCTGCTCCCCCCAAGCCCTGGTCAGCGGCGACCAGAGCGTAGCAAATCAACCTGCGTGGGGTGCTGCCGCGATCCATCACCGAGCTCGGATATTCTTGGTCATCTTGCGCAACGCCCCACCGGGTATCAGGTGCTGATTGATGGCAACAAAACCTCCCGAATTTCCCCGCGGCCCCGGGGTCGACCGGACTCTTGATCGCCGCGATATCCGCACGCTGGGCCTGTCGGCGCTCGGAGGTGCGCTGGAGTTCTACGATTTCGTGGTGTTCGTGTTCTTCGCGATTCCCCTTGGTCATCTGTTCTTCCCTCCGGCAACAGCGCCCTGGCTGGCGCAATTGCAGGTGTTCGGCATCTTTGCGGCCGGCTATCTGGCGCGGCCGCTGGGTGGCATCGTGATGGCGCATTACGGCGACTTGCTGGGGCGCAAGAAGATGTTCATGCTCAGCGTGTTCCTGATGGCGGTGCCCACGCTGTGCATCGGCCTGCTGCCGGTGTACGCGCAGATCGGCATGTTGGCGCCGCTGCTGTTGCTGCTGCTGCGGGTGGTGCAGGGCATCGCAGTGGGTGGCGAGGTGCCCGGTGCGTGGGTGTTCGTGGCTGAGCATGTGCCGCCGCGGCGGATCGGCTTCGCCTGCGCCAGCCTGACCTCGGGGCTTACCGTCGGCATCCTGATCGGTTCGCTGATCGCGGCATCGATCAACCGTGGCATGACGCCGGCGCAGGTACTCGACCATGGTTGGCGGCTGCCGTTCCTGATCGGCGGCGTGTTCGGCCTGCTTGCGGTCTGGTTGCGCCGCTGGCTCAGCGAGACGCCGGTGTTCGAGGCGATGCAGGCCCGCAAGGAACTGGTTTCCGGGCTGCCGCTGAAGCGGGTGCTGGAGCGGCATTTACCCGGCGTGCTGCTGTCGATGCTGGTGACCTGGATGCTTACGGCGGCGATCGTGGTGGTGATACTGATGACGCCATCGCTGGCGCAGTCGACCTTCCATATCGCGCCGGCGCGCGCCTTCCTGGGCAACAGCGTGGCCTCGTTCGCGCTGGTGCTGGGGTGTTTGTTCTACGGCTGGCTGGCCGACCGCGTCGGATATGCGCGTGCCTTGCTGCCGGGGGCGATCGGATTGCTGCTGAGCAGCTATGCCCTGTACCTGGATCTGCAGGCCGGTGGCGCGCATTTCATCGCGCTGTATGCGTTGGCCGGCTTTGCCGTGGGTGTGGTGGGCGTGGTGCCGGCGGTGATGGTGGCGGCGTTTCCGCCGGCCGTGCGCTTCTCGGGCCTGTCGTTTTCGTACAACATCGCCTATGCGCTGTTCGGCGGGCTGACGCCGCCACTGATCGGCCTGCTGGTGCGCCACGCCGGCGTGCTGGCGCCGGCGCATTACGTGGCATTCACCGCGCTGATCGGCGTGGCCGTGGCGCTATGGTTGCTGGCCCGGCGCAGCGCCGTGGCGGTTCAGAACTCCAGTTCCTGCGCGGCGCAAAGGTAGTCGACCAGCGGCGCGGCCTGCTTGAAGGTGGCGATGGTCCAGGGCAGCAGTTCGCTGGAGCAGGCCAGTTCCTCGCTGAAGGGAGCGGAGGCGATGAAATCCTTGCGCTTCAGGTCGTCGATCAACTCGTGCGTGGGGTCGTAGCCGCGTGGTGGCCGGATCAGCGATTCGCCACCCAGTTGCAGATCGCCGAACGCCTTGCCGCAGGTGGCGCGCTTCCACGCGGCCGGGTTGTCCACCAGAAATTCGCGGATGCGCTTGAGCGCATCCGACTCCGGATGCCACATGCCGCCGCCGGCAAAACAGTCGCCCGGCTCAATGTGCAGATAGAAACCCGGCGCCTGGATCTCGTGGCGGCGCGCGTGGAAAAAACGCGAGCCCTGCCAGGGCTTGTACGGCAGCTTGTTGTTGGAATAGCGGGTATCGCGATAGATGCGGTACAGCGAGCCGCCGTTCTTGCGCGGGTCGGCGCGGTAGTGCTCGCTGATAGCGGCCAGCGGCTGCTGCATGTCGGTGATCAGTTGCAGGAACGGCTCGCGCACATGGCGCTCGTAATCGTTCTTGTGCGCGTGGAACCACGCACGCTCGTTGTGACGGTCGAGCGCACGCAGGAAGCGGAAGGTGGCTGGGGTGAAATAGCTTGCGGGCATGGGGTTTCGTTGGAAGAGGGTTGCGTCGTGGTCAGGCAGATAGCGGCAGATCGGGGGTGAGTTGCTCGCCCCAGGCCTGCAACTGGTCGATCAGGGCCAGCTTGCCCTGGGCGGCGGGATCGGCACGCAGTTCGGCCAGACGCGCGAAGTAATCGTCGAGCGTTAAACCGGTCAGCGCGGTGTGGCGGGTGAGCCGGTCGTGGCAGAACTGCCGCCAGCGCTCGCGCTCGCCCGCATCCAGCGTGTCCGGCCAGTTGCGGGCACGGTAGCGGAACAGCAGTTCCGGGTAGCGCGCATCGCGAAACGGGAACGCGCGCCCGCCCAACTGTTCCGGGGGCGTGGCGCGCACCTGGGCCAGCAGGCGCTTGTCGGCATCGGGCAGGAAGCCGCCGCCGTACAAGGCAAGCTCGGGGTCTTCCGGCGGCGGCAGCGTACTGGCGCGCTGGAATACGCGGCGCAGCTTTTCGGCCAGCCCATCCACCGCGTGCAGGACATCGCGGTGGGCCAGGCAGCGATCGACGTCCAGTTGCAGTCGCGCCGTGTCCACGCCCTGCAACACCGACAGCGGCGCCAGCGCGGGCGCGTGGTTGGCGCGGATGGTGCGCAAGGGGATGCGCTCGATGCCTTCGGGCAGGTCGGCGCGGGCGGTGAAGATGCGGTCGGCGATGTCGTCCTCGTCCAGCGCCAGCCATTCGGCCGGGTCGGTGGAAAGGTCGTACACGATGATCTCGCCGGCACGCGTCGGATGCGTCGCCAGCGGCACCACCAGCGCCAGGCAATGCCGGCTGGCGGGGTAGCGTGATGAGACGTGCACCATCGGCGTGCGGTTCACCACGTCCAGCAGCTCGAACACCTTCTGCTTGCGGCGCAGCGCGTAATACCAGTCCCACAGCCGCGGCTGGCGCACGCGGATCAGCCGCGCCAGGTCGATCAGCGCATAGACGTCGGACAACGCATCGTGCGCACGGTCCTGCTTCAACTGGTTGGCCTGGGCCAGGTGCTCCAGCTTGAAACTGGGCGAGCCGTCCTCGTGGGTCGGCCACACGATGCCTTCCGGCCGCAGCGCCTGGCACAGGCGCACCAGATCGATCAGGTCCCAGCGTGAGTTGCCGTTCTCCCATTCGCGCCCATACGGCTCGTAGAAGTTGCGGTACAGCATCTGCCGCGTGATCTCGTCATCGAAGCGCAGCGAGTTGTAGCCCACGCCGCAGGTGCCGGGCAGGGCCAGTTGCTCGTGCACGCGGGCAGCGAATTCGGCCTCGATCACACCTTCGCGTTCGGCCAGCTGGGGCGTGATGCCGGTGATCATGCAGGCGTCGGGATGGGGTGGCATTTCCCGGGGCGGCTTGCCGTAGAACATCACCGGCTCGCCGATGATTTCCAGCTCCAGCGTGGTGCGGATACCGGCGAACTGCACCGGCCGGTCGCGCCGCGGATCAGCGCCGAAGGTCTCGTAGTCGTGCCAGAAAAAGGTCTGCATGGATGAATCATCTCACGCGCCGATCACGGGCAAGCGAGGGCAAGGCTGATAAACTGGCGCTCCCAAGGAGGACCCATGAGCCAAGCCAACGACGAGAACCTGATCTGGATCGATCTGGAGATGACCGGCCTCGACACCGACAACGATTCCATCCTGGAGATCGCCACGGTGGTTACCGACAAGGATTTGAACGTGCTGGCCGACGGCCCGGTATTCGCCATCCGCCACGAGATCGATCAGCTGGAATCGATGGATAGCTGGAACCGCAACCAGCACCACAAGTCGGGGTTGTGGCGGCAGGTGCTGATTTCCGAAACCGACCACGCCATGGCCGAGCAGGCCACGGTGGATTTCCTGCGCGCCTGGGTGCCGCCGGGCAAGTCGCCGATGTGCGGCAATTCCATCTGCCAGGACCGCCGCTTCATGCATCGCGAAATGCCGCGGCTGGAGCGTTATTTCCACTACCGCAACCTGGACGTGTCCACGCTGAAGGAGCTGGCGCGGCGCTGGGCGCCGGACATCGCCAAGAGTTTCGGCAAGGAATCGGCGCATACCGCGCTGTCCGACATCCGCGATTCGATCAGCGAACTGCGCCACTACCGCCAGTTCATGGGCGCGCTCGGCGGGTTGCAGGCGCCGTGATCCTGCCCGGCGGCCGCCCGAGGTAATGCCCATGCCGATGGATTTGCTGGCGCCCGTGCTGGACTGCCATGGCCGACCGCTGCGGCTGGATCGCCCGCGCGTGGTGGGCATTCTCAACCTCACTCCCGATTCGTTTTCCGACGGCGGCAGCCACGACAGCCTGGATGCCGCCGTGGCGCATGCGCTGCGGATGGTGGAGGAGGGAGCCGACATGATCGACGTGGGCGGCGAATCCACCCGGCCCGGCGCGGCCGAGGTACCGGTCGACGAAGAGTTGCGCCGCGTGATCGCGGTGATCGAGCAACTGGCGGCGCGCAGCGAGGTGCCCATCGCCATCGATACCTCCAAGCCCGAGGTGATGCGCGCGGCGGTAGCCGCCGGCGCGGGCATGATCAACGACGTCTACGCGCTGCGCCGCGAGGGCGCGATGGAAGCGGCCGCCGAGCTGCGCGTGCCGGTGTGCCTGATGCACATGCAGGGCGAGCCCCGCAGCATGCAGGAGGCGCCGCACTACGACGACGTGGTCGGCGAGGTGCACCGCTTCCTCACCGACCGCCTGTTCGCCTGCGAGTTGGCCGGCATCGAGCGTCGCAACGTGATGGTCGACCCGGGTTTCTGCTTCGGCAAGACGCTGGAACACAACCTGGCATTGCTGGCCGCGCTGGATCGCTTCGCCTCGCTTGGCAGCGGCGTGTATGCGGGCTTGTCGCGCAAGTCGATGATCGGCACGCTGACCGGTCGGCAGGTGCCCGCCGAGCGCGTGGCCGGCTCGGTTGCCGCCGCGCTGATTGCGGTACAGCGCGGAGCGCGCATGGTGCGCGTTCATGATGTGGCTGCCACGGTGGACGCGCTGGCGGTGTGGCAGCCGGTACACGCGCTTGACGCGGCCCCGCGCCGCGCGGAAAAGAGCGCGATGCCGCGCTGGCCCGACGACGATTGGCGCATCCATTTTTTTTTTTGCGGCGCACCTGCCGCAGTGACGGACAAGGGACACCATGACGCAACGCAAGTATTTCGGTACCGACGGCATCCGCGGCATGGTGGGCGAATGGCCGATCAGCGCGGAT
>DATJCF010000074.1:0-2974 GCA_035514935.1 Rhodanobacter sp.
GTGCTTGTCGAAGCGCAGATGCAGCGGGTTCCGCAGCAGGTGGCCGCCGAATGCGGTGGTAAATCGATCAGCTACGGGGACTTGGATCGAACAACGCGTACCCTGGCTCACGCGCTGCTGCGCAGGGGTATCGGGCGCGGCAAGCTGGTGGGCATCTGCGTGCCGCGCAGCCTGGAGATGTTGATCGCGGTAGTTGGCGTGCTGCGCAGCGGCGCCGCCTACGTACCGCTGGATCCCACCTTCCCGGGGGAACGCCTGCACTACATGGCCGAGCATTCCGGCCTGCAGCATGTGCTGGTGACCGATGCCGGATTGTTGCCGCAGGAAGTGGCGTCGAATCGCCTCCTGCTGGACGTCACGGAGCTGCTGAAGGAGCCCGAAGAACAGACGGCGCTGCCGATGGTCAGCAGCGAAAACCTGGCCTACGTGCTGTACACCTCCGGCTCCACCGGCAAGCCCAAGGGCGTGGGCATCACTCACCGCAACCTGGTCAACTTCCTGCTCAGCATGAGCCACGAACCGGGCTTCGGGGCGGATGACGTGTTGTGTGCGGTGACCACGCTGTCGTTCGACATCGCCGGGCTTGAGTTGTATCTGCCACTGATCGTGGGCGCCCGCCTGGTGATCGCCACGGAGGAAGAACACCACGAGCCGCAACCGCTGTGGGATCTGGTGGAGCGCAGCGGCTGCAACGTGCTGCAGACGACACCTTCGCTGCTGCGGTTGCTGATGGATTCCGGGCGCGACAACGAGGTGCGCAACCTGCGCCTGTTCGTGGGTGGCGAAGCCCTGCCGCTGGAAGTGGCCAACAGCCTGGCCGGGCGTTGCCGCGAGTTCTGGAATCTGTACGGCCCCACCGAGACCACGATCTGGTCAACCGTGGCCCGGGTCCGTCCGGGGCTGACCGAAGTGCCGCTGGGCAAGCCGATTGCCAATACCCGCATTTACGTGCTCGACGCCGCCGGCGAGCCGACGCTGCCTGGTCTCATCGGCGAAATCTGGATCGGCGGCGATGGCGTGGCGGACGGCTATCTCCATCAGCCTGAGCTGACCGCCGAACGTTTCCTCGCCGACCCGTTTGCCGGTGGTGACGCGCGCATGTATCGCACCGGTGATCTCGGCAGCTGGCGCGATGGCACGCTGTATTTCAACGGGCGCGTCGACAACCAGATCAAGATTCGCGGATACCGTATCGAGCCGGGCGACATCGAGGCGGCGGCGGATGCTTATTCAGGCATGCGCGAATGCGTCGTGGTGGCACACCGCTTCGGCGACAACGACGTGCGGCTGGTGCTGTACGCCGTCGTCGATGGCGATCGCGCCGGCGTGGCCCGAGCGCTGCGCGAGCACCTGCGTGCACGCCTGCCGACCTACATGCTGCCGCAACATGTCGAGCTGCTCGATGCCCTGCCCAAGACGCCCAACGGCAAGATCGATCGCAAGGCCTTGCCCGAACCCTCGGCTGCCGGTGCCGTCGGCCACAGCACCACGACGGCGACTGCCCCCGCGCTCGATAACCCGCGGGAAGCCTACCTGGCCGCGGTATGGGGCGACCTGATTGGCGCAAGCGACATAAGGCGCAACGACAATTTCTTCGATATCGGGGGGCATTCGCTGCTGGCCGTCGAGTTTGCCAATCGCGTGCAGCGCGAAACCGGCGTGCGCATTGCGTTGCTCGATGTGGCCACCAGCACGCTGGCGGCGTTGGCCGCCGAGTTGCCCGAGATGAAGGCTGTGGCGGGTTCAGGCAACGCGTCGCTGGGTATGCGCCTGCGCCGGCTGTTCGGGATCAAATGACATGGACCAGCCTCGCGGGAAACCTATGCCATGACCACCGCATTGGAGCTTGCGTTCTGGGGTAGCGCCCTGCTGCTCGTGCATGTCTTTGCGGGCTACCCGGTGTGCATGTGGCTGATGGCGAGTCTGGCGCCGCAACCCGTGCGCAAGCGTGACATCACGCCGACCGTGACGATCGTCATCGCCGTCCATGATGGTGCTGGCGAGGTCGATGCCAAGCTGGCCAACCTCAACGCGCTGGACTATCCGCCGCAGCTGCTGGATATCGTGATCGTTTGCGATGGCTGCGGCGACGACACCGCGGAACGCTGCCGGCGGTTTGGTGACCCGCGCCTGCGCGTGCTGGAGTTCGCCGAACGTCGCGGCAAGGCTGCCTGTCTCAACGACGGCATCGCCATCGCCACGGGCGAGGTGCTTCTGCTGACGGATATCCGCCAGCGACTGGCGCCGGTGGCGTTGCGCGAACTGACCGCCAACCTTGGTGACGAGTCGGTGGGTGCCGTCAGTGGCGAACTCCAGCTGGAGGATGCGCAAACCGGCTTTGCGCGAGGTGTCGATGCCTACTGGCGCTATGAAAAGCTGATCCGTCATGCCGAAAGCCGCGCCGGCTCGACCGTCGGTGTCAGCGGGGCACTGTATGCGATGCGTCGCGATCTGTTCCGGCCACTGCCTGCGGGCACCGTGCTCGACGACGTGCTGGTGCCGATGCAGGTGGTTGCGGCTGGCAAGCGCGTGGTGTTCGAGCCGCTGGCCCTGGCGTGGGATCGACCCTCGCAACACCCGGCGCAGGAGCAGAAACGCAAGATCCGCACACTGGCCGGCAACTACCAGTTGATCCAGCTGGCACCCTGGTTGCTGTCGCCGACAGGTAATCCGCTGTGGTTCCGTTTCGTCAGCCACAAACTGCTGCGACTGCTGGCGCCGTGGTTGCTGCTGTTGTTTGCGTCAAGTTCCGCCGCGCTGGCGTCGCGCCATGTAATCTACGCTGCAGCCGTGCTGCTGCTGGCCGTGGGCGTGGCCCTGGTCGTGGCAGGAAAGCTGAGGCCGACGTTGGGGAAACTGGCACCGATTCGCCTGCTTGGGGCTTTCTTCTATCTCAATCTGTTCGCCGCGCAGGCACTCGTCGCTTTCGTCCGGAATCGGAGGTTGCACCTGTGGTGAACCGCACGGAAGAAAA
>DATJCF010000075.1:0-6497 GCA_035514935.1 Rhodanobacter sp.
CAGCGGAATCAGCAGGGCGCGGGTGATGGTGATGGTGTAGAGCAACGCCAGCAGCAACAGCGCGTTCATCACCACGCGCAGCGCGCGCAGGTGGCGACGCATGCCACGCACGTAGCGCGTGCCCGGCGCGGCCCGGCGCAATGGCACCTCGGGCGGCAGCTCGGCATCCGGGGTGATATCGGGTTCGGCGGAGGGTTCCGGCAGCATGGCCGGAGCGGGTGGCAGCGGGTCGATCTCGCTCATGGCTGGTCGGCGTGCGGCTCGGCATCGGTGCGGTCGGCCTCGGCGGCGGCCGCCGCACCCAGGCCGGCCACGCCCAGCTCGGCAACCATGCGCGAGCCGATCGTCACCAGTTCGGACAGCCCGCCGCCCAGCAGCGCACCCAGACCCGGCAGCCGCAGCGGATGCACGTTGAGCCGGCCCAGCGCGAAACCGGTCGCCGCCGAGATGCCTACCGTGCTCAGCGGATGGGCGCGGCCGCGCGACAGCAGCGCGGTCGCGGGCAAGCCGACGCGGTGGCGCGCCAGCCCCACGCGTGCCTTCGCCAGTTTCACCCTGGCCAGTTTCGACACCATGCTCATGTTCGATCCCCCCGGTCTTGCGGCTGCAACGGCGTGTCCGATGATGCTGTCGATGACGCCTCCGCCGTCGGCGCGGTGGCGGCCGCGCCGCCCTGCCGTGCCTCGTGCAGGGTATCGCGCATCATCGCACCCCATTCGTCGCGCGTGGCCGGCAAGGTCATCCAGTGCATGCAGCGGCGGAACAACCACACGGCGCCAGCCAGCAGCAGGATCTGCAACACGCAAAGCGTCGTCAGCGCCCACAGCCACGAGCCAAACCACTGCGCCAGCGCCAGCCCCAGCAAGGCCATCAAGGTCAGCGCCAGCGCCACCCCGGCTGCGGTGGCAACCAGCCCGGCCAGCAACAGCCACGAGACGGCGCTGCGGGCCAGGCCAAGCTCGGCCGCCAGCAGGTCCCATTGCGCGCCGAACAGGTGGCCCAGCGCCCGGCCGAGCTGGGCGATTTCGGCGAGCAATCCAGACGGCAACGGCGCCGTTGATTCCGGCGCCGTTGCAGATTCACCGGGAATATCGCCCCGGTCGCTCCTTGGTTCTTGCATGGAATATCCCCTGGCGCCAATCAGCGCCGCAGGATACGGCCAAGCAGCCAGCCCGCCCCCAATGCCATGGCCACCGATTGCACCGGTTTCTCGCGCACATAGAGGCGTGCCTGCTCCAGCCATGCGTCCGCGGTGTCCATCGTGCGATCGCAGACTTCGCGGCCGCGTTCGGCCACATCGGCGGCGGTGTCGGCGGCGCGATTGGCCGCTTCGGCCGTCTTGTCGGTGGCGCGGTGGAGGCTGTCCTCGACATGGTCGGCGGCACGATCCACCGCCTCCTTGGTGCTGGCGACGGCGCTGGATGTGGCCTGTTTCACGCGCTCGGCCTTCTCGTCGATCCGGTTGCCGGTCAGCGGTGCGGAATGGTCGGGTACCTGGTTACTCATTGCTTGCTCCGGAAAATACGTGGGTGGATGGACGGGCCGCGCCCGTTACCTGGCGCGGCGGAAGAACGCAATGATCGCCAGGATCAGGAAGATGATGAACAGGATTTTCGCGATGCCGGCGGCGGTGCCCGCGATACCGCCGAAACCGAACACCGCGGCAATGATGGCGATAACCAGAAAGACCAGCGCGTAGTGAAGCATGGACATGTCCTCGTGGAGTGGGGGGCTGCGGACATATGCCGCATGCCCGCATCATCCCCAGCCCGATGCCATGCGCGCGTGAAGGTTGGCGATGCCGGCCTGCACGCCGCGGCGACGTTCGGCCGGCGCTGCAATCGCCGGCTCGTCAGCCCCGGTGCGCGGGGTTGAGGCTGTACGTGCCCACCCATTCCGCGCTGGCCAGCACATGGCCGTCCATCGCCTCGCGCAACTGCGTCAGCGTGAAGCCGCGGGCCAACCCCAGCGTGGCCACGTCCAGTGCGGAAACGCGGAAATGGTAGTGATGCACCCGTTCGTCGTTCCAGGGCGGGCAGGGGCCGTCGTAGCCCAGGTACTCGCCCACCATGTCGGCGTCGCCGGCGAAAAAGCCGGTGAAGTCATTCATGCCCTGCACGCTGCGCGGTGGCCCGAACGGTTCGTGCTTGCCGTGCGCCACCACGCCGTCGCTGCACGCGCCCGCCGCCAGTTCGGTGTACTCGGGCGGGATGTCGGCCATCAGCCAGTGCACGAACTCCACCCGGCGCAGGTCGGCCGGCACACTGCGGCCGGGCTGGTTGACGTCGTCGCCGCGGCTGGGCACGTCGGGGTCGATCACGGTGAGCACGAATGAGCGAGTACCGGCCGGCGCATCCTTCCACGCCAGGTGCGGGTTGCGGTTGTCGGACAACGCCACCGGATCGGCGCGCTTGCCGAACGCGAATGCCGCCGGAATGGGCTGGCCGTTCTCGAAACTGTCGCTGCGCAGTTGCATGGGGGTCTCCTTTCCTGCCCCCAAGCCTATACCGCAATCGTCGGCGGGCGCAGCCTTTACCATGGTGCCTGGCCATCACGACGACGACGAACCATGGACGCCGAAGACCTGCAGCGGCTGGTGACTACGCCCATGCCCTATGGCAAATACCAGGGGCGCCTGCTGGCCGACCTGCCGGGTGCGTACCTGGCCTGGTTTGCGCGCAAGGAGTTTCCGCCCGGCCAACTGGGGCGCCTGCTGGCGCTGGCACTGGAAATCGACCACAACGGCCTGTCCGGCCTGCTCGATCCGTTGCGGCAGGCGCCGCCGCGGCGCTGAGGCGGCGCGGCGGCGCGGCCATCCAGACGGCCAAAACGCGTCGCCGTGCCTGTAGGCTAGGGAGAAATGCGCCCATCCCACGGATGCGCATGATGACCTCTCGGATATCGACCACGGAGCGCCGCCATGAAGATCGAGACACTTGCCGTCCACGCCGGGTATTCCCCGGACCCCACCACGCGTTCCTCGGCCGTGCCGATCTACCAGACCGTGGCCTACGCGTTCGACAACGCGCAGCACGGCGCCGACCTGTTCGACCTGAAGGTGCCGGGCAATATCTACACCCGCATCATGAACCCGACCCAGGATGTGCTGGAGCAACGCGTCGCCGCGCTGGAAGGCGGCATCGCCGCGCTGGCACTGGCCTCGGGCATGGCCGCGGTGACCTACGCCATCCAGACCATCGCCGAGGCCGGCGACAACATCGTCTCCACCGCCACCATCTATGGCGGCAGCTACAACCTGTTCGCGCACACCTTCCCGCAGCAGGGGCTGGAGGTGCGCTTCGCCGAGGCGGGCAAGCCGGAAAGCTTCGCCGCGCTGATCGACGCGCGCACCAAGGCGATCTTCTGCGAATCGATCGGCAACCCGCTGGGCAATGTCACCGACATCGCCGCGCTGGCCGAGGTCGCGCATGCGCACGGCATTCCGCTGATCGTCGACAACACCGTGCCCAGCCCGTACCTGTGCCGCCCGATCGAGCACGGCGCCGACATCGTGGTGCACGCGCTGACCAAGTACATCGCCGGCCATGGCAACAGCATCGGCGGCGCCATCGTGGACAGCGGCAAGTTTCCGTGGGCCGAGCACAAGGAGCGCTTCCGCCGCCTCAACGAACCGGACGTGTCGTACCACGGCGTGGTCTACACCGAAGCGCTGGGGCCGGCCGCCTACATCGGCCGCGCCCGCGTGGTGCCGCTGCGCAACACCGGCGCGGCCATCTCGCCGATGAACGCGTTCCTGATCCTGCAGGGCGTGGCCACGCTGGGCCTGCGCATGGATCGCACCTGCGACAACGCGCTGGCCATCGCCCGGTACCTGCAGCAGCACCCGAAGGTGTCGTGGGTGCGCTATGCCGGCCTGCCCGATCACCCCGACCATGCGCTGGCGCAGAAGTACATGGGCGGCAAGGCGTCGGGCATCCTGTCGTTCGGCGTCAAGGGCACCGATGCCGACCCGCGCGCCGCCGGTGCGCGAGCGCTCGATGCGCTGAAGCTGTTCACGCGGCTGGTCAACATCGGCGACGCCAAATCGCTGGCCACCCACCCCGCCTCCACCACCCATCGCCAACTCGATGCGACGGAGCTGGCCAAGGCGGGCGTCAGCGAGGATATGATCCGCTTGTCCGTGGGCATCGAGCACATCGATGACCTGATCGAGGATCTGGCGCAGGCGCTGGACGCGGTCTGACCGGCAGCCCACCGGCGGCGATCACGTCGTCGGTGGGCTTCGCGTCCCAAGGGTGGTTGCGGCAAGTTTTCCGCGTGACGCCCGCCTGGCGTCGTCGATCGACGACCGCGCACGGCACGCGCCCAGGCCACCCATGCATTCCCTACCGGGCGAATTCTCCGCCGCGGCGACGGCCATCGCCGCCAACGGCTGGTACGTGTTGCCGGGCCTGCTTTCGCCCACGCAGACCCGCGCACTGGCCAGCGAGTGCAGCGCCACGCATGGAGCGAGGCAGCTGAAGGCCGCCGGGACCGGCGCCACCCGCACGACTTCGTCGCTGCGCGGCGATCTCACCGGCTGGTTCGTGGCCGGCGCACTGAGCGCGCCGCAACAGGTATTCAGCGATCGGCTCGATCAGTTGCGCCAGGCGCTCAACCGCGAGCTGATGCTGGGGTTGGTGGACAGCGAATCGCACTATGCGGTGTACCCGCCCGGCACCGGATACCGCCGCCACCTGGATTGCCTGCGTGGCGACGATGCGCGGGTGGTGTCAGCGGTGTTCTATCTCAACGAGGACTGGCGGCCGGCGGAAGGCGGCGCGCTGCGGCTGCATCTGGCCGACCGTTCGCACCAGGACATCTATCCGTTCTCGGGCGACCTGCTGCTGTTTCTCTCGGCGCAGTTCGAGCATGAGGTATTGCCGGCCACCCGCGACCGCATGAGCATTGCCTGCTGGCTGCGCCAGCGCCGCCTCGTGTAGGAGCGCACACTGTGCGCGATGCTCTTGCAAATCCCGAATCCCGAATCCCGGCAGGAAAGCATCGCGCACCGGGTGCGCTCCTACGGTTTGTCGTGCCCGTCCGCCACCGCATTGAACCGCCCCGCGATGTAGTCGTCGGTGAAGCTGGTCATGCCGAAATCGCGGATGAAGCCGCAATGGCCGCCGTAGGGCGCGATGTCCAGTTCGATAATGGGCGGCAGTTCCAGCTGCTCGAAACTGCGGACGGGGATCATCGGATCGTCGCGCGCGGTGAGGATGGTGGCGGGGATCTGCATCGCCTGCATGATGTCGCCGGCCACCGAATAGCCGTCCAGATACTGCTGCAGCGACTTGAAGTCCGTGTGGCGCAACACCAACGCCTCGGTCAGCCCGCGCAGGTGCTGTTTCATCTCCGACATCTCGAAATACTGATGTTCGGGAAACGCCTTCTGCTTGGTCAGCAGCGAGTGGCGCCACTTGCGCATGAAGTAGGCCTGGTAAAACCAGGGCGCCGACTCTTCCAGCGAAAACAGGCCCACCGCCGGGTCGATGATCGGGCACACCGCCAGCACGTAGCTCAGCGGAATGCCCACCAGCGACGTGTGCATGGCGACGCGCAGCGCGAAATTGCCGCCCAGCGAAAACCCCGCCAGCACCAGCGGCCGCGCCGGCCAGCGGCGGGCGATGTCGCCCAGCGCGTGCACCACCTCGTCCAGCTGGCAGGAATGGAACAGCGCCTCGTTGAGGCCGTGACTGTCGCCGTGGTCGCGGAAGTTCAGCCGGAAGATGTCCCAGCCGTCGGCCAGCAGCCGGCTACCGGTCTGCAGCACATAAGTGGAGTCGACGCTGCCTTCCCAGCCGTGGAACAGCACCGCCAGGCCACGCGGCTCAGGCCGCGAGGATTGCGCGGTATACGCGCCGGACAGGCGTACGCCGTTGCCACCGTCGACCACCACCGGCTCGGCGCCCTGCGACACGGTCTTGGCCGCGGCCGGCAGCAGCAGCCGGCGCACGCCGCTGGAGGAAAGCATGGTCTGGATGTGGCCGCTGCGCAGCGGCCAGGGCGGGCGAAAATCCTTCCCGTACAGCAGGCTCATTCCTGGCGGTCTTCCAGCGCGGCGGCGATGCGTTCGCGCGACAGCTCGGCCATGCGGCGGCGGGCGTCGGGGGTGGCGGGCACCGGCGTGAGGAAATGGATCTCGGCATCCATCGGCGCCTCGCCCAGCAGGCGCACGATGTTGTTGAAGAAACTCTCATGCTCGCGGAAGCCGGCATCGAGCAGCCGCCGGCCGTTGCGGGCAAAACGCAGGGCCACCGGTTGCACGATCACGTCGGCATCGAGCGCGGCCTGGAAGATCCGCGCATGGAACACCTTCAGCACGCCGTGGTAGCCGGTGCCACCCTCCGGAAACACCGCCACCGAACGCCCCGCGCGCAGGCGATCGACCATCACCTGCATCACCGTGGACAGCGAATGGTTGTTGCCCCGGCGATGGAAAATCGTCCCGCCGCTGGCGGCCAGCCAGCCGATCAGCGGCCAGCCGGCGATCTCCG